>NZ_JBQLZP010000476.1:0-8541 GCF_052168335.1 Roseicyclus sp.
CCCTCGTCGAGATAGGTGATCCGGTCGGTCATCGGCGCCAGCGCGATGGCGTCCGAGCCGAGATACATCTCGCCGTCGCCATGCCCGATGGCCAAGGGCGAGCCCTTGCGCGCGGCGACGATCAGGTCGTCCTCGCCGTCGAAGAGGAAGCAGAGCGCGAAGGCCCCCTCGAGCCGCGCGATGGTGGCCACCGCCGCCTCGCGCGCGGACATGCCGCCCGCCATGAACCGCGCGCAGAGCTGCGCGACCGTCTCGGTGTCCGTCTCGCTCTCGAAGTTCGACCCGGCGAGCTCGGCGCGGAGTTCGCGGTAGTTCTCGATGATGCCGTTGTGCACGACGGCGACGGGCCCGGTCTGGTGCGGGTGCGCGTTCGACACGGTCGGCGCGCCGTGGGTGGCCCAGCGGGTATGGCCGATGCCGGTCTTGCCGGGCAGCGGCCGGTGCACCAGCGTGTCGGAGAGGTTGATGAGCTTGCCGACCGCGCGGCGCCGGTCGAGCTGCCCGTCCTGGAGCGTCGCGATGCCCGCGCTGTCGTAGCCGCGGTATTCCAGCCGCTTCAGCGCCTCGAGGATCAGCGGCGCCACCTCGTGGGTGCCGAGAATGCCGACGATGCCGCACATGGGCCTACCCCTTCCTCTGCGCCTTGATGGCCCTCAGCCGCTCCATCAGCTTCACGGCGAGGCCGGGCTTGTTCACCTGTTTCGCGCGCCCGAGCGCCAGCGCCCCCTCCGGCACGTCCTCGGTGACGACCGAGCCCGAGGCCGTCATCGCCCGGTCGCCGACCGTGACGGGCGCCACCAGCATCGTGTCCGACCCGATGAAGGCGTGCCGCCCGATCACGGTGCGGTGCTTCATCACGCCGTCGTAGTTGCAGGTGACGGTGCCCGCGCCCACGTTCGTGCCCTCGCCGATCTCGGCGTCGCCGATGTAGCTGAGGTGGTTGACCTTGGCGCCCTGGCCGATCTGGGCGGCCTTCACCTCGACGAAGTTGCCGATCCGCGCGTCGTTGCCGATCTCGGCGTCCGGGCGGAGGCGCGCATAGGGTCCGACGACCGCGCCCGCCGAGACGTGGCAGCCCTCGAGATGCGAGAAGGCGCGGATGCGCGCGCCGCTCTCGACGGTGACGCCGGGGCCGAAGACGACATGCGGGTCGACCACCGCGTCGCGCCCGATCACCGTGTCGGCGCAGAGGATCACGCTCTCGGGCCAGGTCAGCGTCACGCCGTTCTCCAGCGCCTCGGCGCGGAGCAGCGTCTGGAGATGCGCCTCGGCGGCGGCGAGTTCGGCGCGCGAGTTGATGCCGAGCGTCTCGGCCTCGGGGCAGAGGATCGCGGTGGCCGACAGCCCCTCGGCGACGGCGAGGCCGACGATGTCGGTGAGGTAGTATTCGCCCGCCGCGTTGTGCGGCCCGATGCGCGACAGAAGCCCCATGAGCACGCCGCGATCCGCCGCGACGAGGCCCGAGTTGCAGAGGCTTATCGCCAGTTCCTCGGGCGTCGCGTCCTTCGCCTCGACGATCCGCAGAAGCCTGTCGCCCTCGATCACGAGGCGGCCGTAGCGGCCCGGCTCGGCCGCCTCGAAGCCCAGCACCACCACGTCGTGCCGCGCCCGCGCCGCGCGCATCCGCTCAAGCGTCTGCGCCGTGACGAAGGGCGTGTCGGCATAGAGCACGACCGCGTCGCCCGCGAAGCCTTCCAGCGCCGGGGCCGCCTGCATCACCGCGTGGCCCGTGCCGTTCTGCGCCTCCTGCCGGACGCAGATCGCGGCGGGTTCGATCCCGGCCACCGCCGCCTCCACCGCCTCCGCGCCGTGGCCCGTGACCACGACGATCCGCGACGGCTCGAGCGCGGCGCCCGCCCGCAGCGCATGGGCCAGGATCGGCAGCCCGCCGAGCTCGTGCAGCGGCTTGGGGAGGTCGGAATTCATCCGCGTGCCCGCGCCCGCGGCCAGCACGATGAGGGCGACCGGGGGCGCGATTTCGGCGGACGGATCGTCGGGGCGCTCGGAACCTTCGGCCATGAAACGGCTTTCCCTCGGTTTTCCTGCGTCCTAACAAGGGGGCAGGCCGCAGGCAACATGTGCCTCGGTCAATTTGCCCGACAGGGTGTTTCAGGGAATGCGCGGATCGCTGCCGATCCCGCGCGGGGCCTTCCGGGGGACAATGCGGCGCACGGTCATCTTCGATCTCGACGGCACCCTCGCGGACACCGCGGGCGACCTCATCGCCTCGGCCAATGCGGCGCTCGCCGCGATGGGCCATCCGCCGGGCCTGGTGCCCGGCCGGGACGACGCCACCGCCTTCCGTGGCGGGCGCGCGATGCTGGCGCTGGCCGCCGCGCGGCTCGGCCTGCCCGACCCCGAGGGCATCGTCGAGCGCGGCTATCCGCTGCTGCTCGAGGCCTACGGCGCCGCGCTCGACGTCCACACCCGGCTCTATCCCGGCGCGGCGGAGGCGGTGCTGCGGCTCAGGGACGGGGGGCTCGCCCTCGGCATCTGCACCAACAAGCCCGAGGCGCTGGCGCTGCGCCTGCTCGAGGCGCTGGAGCTCTCGGCCCTCTTCGACGCCGTCGTGGGCGCCGACACGCTGCCCGTGCGCAAGCCCGACCCCGCCCCCTACCGCGCCGCGGTCGAGCGGGCGGGGGGCGATGTCGCGCGCTCCTTCCTCCTCGGCGACACCGAGACCGACCGCAGGACCGCGCGGAACGCCGGCGTGCCCTGCGCGCTCGTCACCTTCGGGCCGGAGGGCGCGGGCGTCGCCCGGCTCAAGCCCGAGGCGCTCCTGTCGCATTTCGACGACCTGGACGCGCTGGTGGACCGCCTCCTGCCGCGCGAGCGCGCCGCGCAGGCTTGACCGGCGGCCCGCCTCTGCGGAAGGTGCGCGGCATGGACCACACCGTCTTCAAGGGCAACTTCACCCAGCAGGAGCCGATCCCCGAGGCCGCCATCGAGGCCGCCGTCGCCGTCCTGCGCACCGGGCGTCTGCACCGCTACAACCTCGCCCCCGGCGAGGCGGGCGAGGTCGCGCTCCTGGAGGAGGAGTTCGCCGCCTTCACCGGCGCGAAATACTGCCTCGCCGTCGCCTCGGGCGGCTACGCCATGTCCTGCGCGCTCCGCGCGATGGGCGTGGGCCACGGCGACAAGGTGCTCTCGAACGGCTTCACGCTGGCCCCCGTGCCCGGCGCCATCGCCAGCGTCGGCGCGGTCCCGGTCTTCGTCGAGACGACCGAGGCGCTGACCATCGACATCGACGACCTGGCGGAGAAGGCCCGCGAGAGCGGCGCGCGCGTCCTCCTCCTCAGCCACATGCGCGGGCACATCTGCGACATGGACCGCCTGATGGAGGTCTGCGGCGCGCTCGGGGTCGAGGTGGTCGAGGACTGCGCGCACACGATGGGCGCGGCGTGGAACGGCGTGCCGTCGGGGCGGCACGGGCGGGTCGGCTGCTACTCCACCCAGACCTACAAGCACATCAATTCGGGCGAGGGCGGGCTGCTCGTCTCGGACGATCCCGACCTCATGGCCCGCGCGATCATCTTGTCGGGAAGCTACATGCTTTATCCCCGGCACCGCGCAAGACCCCCTGTGGATACGTTCGAAAACGTAAAGCTCGAGACGCCCAATGTCTCCGGTCGGATGGACCACCTGAGGGCCGCGATCCTGCGCGTGCAGCTCGCCGACCTCGAAACGCGGGTCGACCGCTGGAACGCTCTCTACCGCACGGTGGAGGAGGGTCTGCGCAACACACCCGGCCTCCGCATCGTCGAGCGCGACCCGCGCGAGCGCATCGTCGGCTCCTCGATCCAGTTCCTTCTGCCGGGCTTCGCGGAGGGGCAGATCCGGATGCTCCTGGCGGCCTGCGCCGCGCGGGGGGTGGAGCTCAAGTGGTTCGGCGCGGAGGAGCCCGTGGCCTTCACCTCGCGCTACGACAGCTGGCGCTACGCCCCGCCGCAGCGCCTGCCGAGGACCGACGCGATCCTCGCGGGCCTCATCGACATGCGCCTGCCGCTGACCTTCTCGACGGAGGACGCCGCGCTCATCGCGTCGATCATCCGCGACGAGGTGCGCCGCGCCGCGCCCGCCGCCGCCGAATAGTCAGACGAGGCGCGAATTCTCCTTGGCCGCGCGGACGAAGTCGCGGAACAGGGGATGCGGCGCGAAGGGCTTGGACTTGAGCTCGGGGTGGAACTGCACGCCGATGAACCAGGGATGGTCCTTCACCTCGACGATCTCGGGCAGGCGTCCGTCGGGCGACATGCCCGAGAAGTGCAGCCCCTGCGCCTCCAGAGCCTCGCGATACTTGATGTCGACCTCGTAGCGGTGGCGGTGCCGCTCCTCGATGGTGGTGGAGCCGTAGACCTCGGCCACCCGGCTGCCCTCGGCCAGCACCGCGTCATAGGCGCCGAGGCGCATGGTCCCGCCCTTGTCGTCGTCCTGTTTCCGCGTGACCTTGTAGTTGCCCTGCACCCATTCCTTGAGGTGGTAAACCACGGGCGTAAAACGCTTTTTCCCCGCCTCGTGGTCGAATTCCTCGCTCCCGGCATCGCCGAGGTCGGCAAGGTGGCGGGCCGCCTCGATCACCGCCATCTGCATCCCGAGGCAGATGCCGAGGTAGGGCACCTTGCGCGTCCGCGCGAACTCGGCCGCCTTGATCTTGCCCTCGGTGCCGCGCTCGCCGAAGCCGCCGGGCACGAGGATCGCGTCGAACTCCTCGAGATACGGTGCCGGGTCCTCGCGCTCGAAGATCTCGGCGTCGATCCACTCGGCCTTCACCTTCACGCGGTTCGCCATGCCGCCATGGGTCAGCGCCTCGGCGATCGACTTGTAGGCGTCCTCGAGCTGCGTGTACTTGCCGACGATGGCGACACGCACCTCGCCCTCGGGGTTGTTGATCCGGTCGGCCACGTCTTCCCACCGCGTCAGGTCGGGGCGGGGCGCCGGGCTGATCTGGAAGGCATCCAGCACCGCCTGGTCGAGCCCTTCGCGGTGATAGGCGAGCGGCGCCTCGTAGATCGAGGCGAGGTCCTGCGCCGCGATGACCGCGTCGGGCCGCACGTTGCAGAACAGCGCGAGCTTCTCGCGCTCCTTCGCGGGGATCGGCCCCTCCGAGCGGCACACCAGGATGTCGGGCGCGAGCCCGATCGAGCGCAGTTCCTTCACCGAGTGCTGCGTCGGCTTGGTCTTCAGCTCGCCGGAGGCCTTGATGTAGGGCAGCAGCGTCAGGTGCATGAATATGCACTGGCCGCGCGGCTTCTCCTGCGCGAACTGGCGGATCGCCTCGAAGAAGGGCAGGCCCTCGATGTCGCCGACCGTGCCGCCGATCTCGCAGAGCATGAAGTCGACCTCGTCCTCGCCGATGCGGATGAAGTCCTTGATTTCATTGGTGACGTGCGGGATCACCTGGATCGTCTTGCCGAGGTAGTCGCCGCGCCGCTCCTTCTCGAGCACGTTGGAATAGATCCGCCCGGAGGAGACGGAATCCGTCTTGCGCGCCGCGACGCCGGTGAAGCGCTCGTAATGCCCGAGGTCGAGGTCCGTCTCCGCGCCGTCGTCGGTCACGAAGACCTCGCCATGCTCGAAGGGCGACATCGTGCCGGGATCGACGTTGAGGTAGGGGTCGAGCTTCCTCAGCCGGACCGTGTAGCCGCGAGCCTGGAGGAGCGCGCCGAGCGCCGCCGAGGCAAGACCTTTCCCGAGCGACGAGACGACCCCGCCGGTGATGAAGATGAAGCGCGCCATGTGCCGTCGGTGTCTCCCCGTGTCAGACCGGCGCCCGTTTGCGCGCCCGGTCTGAATTCGTCAACCACGGGATTTGAGGATATCAGGATTCGGAGGCGGGCCGCAATAGACCCGCTAGATGATGTTGGGCGCCTTGCACGGACGCCCAGCATTTGTGGATCGAGACCGCTCAGTCCGCGCGCGGCGGCAGGACCGGCGCGTCGCCCGAGGCGGGCGGCAGGAGGTCGCCCGCAGGCGGCAGGGCCGGGCCGTCCGTCGCGTCGGCAGGAGCCTCGACCCCGATCCGGTCGAGCACCGAGTCGCCCGCCGAGTTCTGCGCGGCGATGATCGTCAGCGTGAGCGAGGTGATCAGGAAGGCGATGGCGAAGGCCCAGGTCAGCTTGCCGAGCGCGGTCGCCGCCTGGCGGCCCGTCATCACGCCGCCGCCGCCGCCCATCCCCAGTCCGCCGCCCTCGGAGCGCTGCAGCAGCACGACCCCGATGAGACAGATCGCAAGGATCAGGTGGACGACGAGGATGACGTTTTCCATCGGCGGGTTCCTGTTCAGGTGCCGTGCGTTTGCGGCTACTTATGGGATGCGACAGGCCGCCGCAAGGCCCGCCTGTTCAACCATAAGGCGAATCGACCGCCCTCAGGCAAGTATTTCCTTTCAAACGAATGCACTTTCCGGTGAGCGACGGCATTCCTTGGCATACATTCCTGGGTGGCGCGGCCTGCCGCCGCACCCGCAACCACCCCGGCAGGCTCCGAATCGCGCCGGGTCCGGGGCCGGGAGAAAGCTGTTTCTTCCCGCGCGCCGCGCCGCTATAGCTCTGCGCGCATTTCCGGGGCCTCTGGCCGCGGAGGACAATCCAGATGCCCGCCGCGGCGGCGGGTCGGACGCAAAGAGGCACCGGAATGGCGAATGTCGTGGTCGTCGGCGCGCAGTGGGGCGACGAGGGCAAGGGAAAGATCGTTGACTGGCTGAGCGAGCGGGCGGACGTGATCTGCCGCTTCCAGGGCGGCCACAACGCGGGCCATACCCTCGTCATCGACGGCAAGGTCTACAAGCTGAACGCGCTGCCCTCGGGCGTGGTGCGCGGCGGCAAGCTCTCGGTCATCGGCAACGGCGTCGTGCTCGACCCCTGGCACCTCGTCGAGGAGATTGCGAAGATCCGCCAGGACGGCGTCGAGATCACGCCCGAGACTCTGATGATCGCCGAGAACACCGCGCTGATCCTGCCGATCCACGGCGAGCTCGACCGCGCCCGCGAGGCGGCGGCGAGCGCCGGGACCAAGATCGGCACCACCGGGCGCGGCATCGGCCCGGCCTACGAGGACAAGGTCGGCCGCCGCGCCGTGCGGGCCGCCGACCTCGCCGACCGCGCCACGCTCGAGGCGCGCGTCGACCGCGCGCTCCAGCACCACAACCCGCTGCGCAAGGGCCTCGGGATCGATGAGGTGGACCGCGACGCGCTCATCGCCCGCCTGCTCGAGATCGCGCCCGAGCTGCTGCCCTACGTCGGCCCCGTCTGGAAGGTGCTGAACGAGCGCCGCCGCGCGGGCAACCGCATCCTCTTCGAAGGCGCGCAGGGCGCGCTTCTCGACATCGATTTCGGCACCTATCCCTTCGTCACCTCCTCGAACGTGATCGCGGGGCAGGCGGCCACCGGCGTCGGCATCGGCCCCGGCGCCATCGACTACGTGCTCGGCATCGTGAAGGCCTACACGACCCGCGTGGGCGAGGGGCCCTTCCCGACCGAGCTCAAGGACGCCGACGGCCAGCGCCTCGGCGAGCGGGGGCACGAGTTCGGCACCGTCACGGGCCGCAAGCGGCGCTGCGGCTGGTTCGACGCGGCCCTCGTGCGGCAGACCTGCATGACCTCGGGCGTGAACGGCATCGCGCTGACCAAGCTCGACGTGCTCGACGGCTTCGAGACGCTGAAGATCTGCACCGGCTACGACCTCGACGGGCGCATCCTCGACTACCTGCCCTTCGCGGCGGAGGAGCAGGCGCGCTGCGTGCCCGTCTACGAGGAGATGCCCGGCTGGCAGGAATCGACCGAGGGCGCGCGTTCCTGGGCCGAGCTTCCGGCGGCGGCGATCAAGTACGTGCGCCGGATCGAGGAATTGATCCACTGCCCGGTCGCCCTACTCTCCACCTCGCCCGAGCGGGAGGACACGATCCTGGTGACGGACCCGTTCTCGGACTGACGGACACCACCGGCAGGAGGCGACATGGCACTCAGCTACAAGACACGCCGGAGGCTCTCGCTTCTCGTGCTGCTCGTGGGGCTTCCGGCCTATATCGGGCTCGCCTGGTATGTGGTGAGCCTGTTCGAGCGGCCGTCGCTCTGGGTCGAGCTCGGCGTCTACGTGGCGCTCGGCGTCGTCTGGGCGCTGCCGCTCAAGGCGATCTTCAAGGGCGTCGGACAGGCCGATCCCGACGCCCTGCCGGACGACGGGTCAAGACGCGACGGATCCCGGCGCGACGGCTCCTGACGGGGCGGTTCAGTCCCGGTCGCCGGGCCGGTTCAGGCGGTAGCGGCCGTTCGCGCTCTGCGACAGGACCCCGCGTTCGGACAGGACGGAGATCGCGGTCATCGCCTCGTCGCGGCCGATGCTCTCGTCGGTGGCCATGCGCACCAGCCGGATGAGCTGCACGCGCTTGAACTCCTCCTGGCCGAGATCGGTCGTGATGAACTCCGCGCCGAGCGCGATCACGTCCTCGACCTCGGTGGCGTCGCTCTCCTCGAGGAGACTGGCGAAGCGCATCGCGAAGTCGGGCAGGTCGCCGTGGGGCGCCGCGTCGTGCGCATCCTCGTC
>NZ_JBQLZP010000477.1:0-9091 GCF_052168335.1 Roseicyclus sp.
CGATCGACCTCGGCACGGCGAACACGCTCGTCTACGTGCGCGGCAAGGGAATCGTCCTGAACGAGCCCTCCGTCGTGGCCTACCAGGTCAAGGACGGCGTGAAGAAGGCGCTGGCCTTCGGCGAGGATGCCAAGCTCATGCTCGGGCGCACGCCCGGCTCGATCCAGGCGATCCGGCCGATGCGCGACGGGGTCATCGCCGACTTCGACGTGGCCGAGGAGATGATCAAGCACTTCATCCGCAAGGTCCACAAGCGCACGACCTTCACGAAGCCGAAGATCATCGTCTGCGTCCCCCACGGCGCGACGCCTGTGGAGAAGCGCGCGATCCGGCAGTCGGTGCTGTCGGCCGGCGCGCGAAAGGCCGGCCTCATCGCCGAGCCCATCGCCGCGGCCATCGGGGCCGGGATGCCGATCACGGACCCCACCGGCTCGATGGTGGTCGACATCGGCGGCGGCACGACCGAGGTCGCCGTCCTCTCGCTCGCCGACATCGTCTATGCGCGCTCGGTCCGCGTCGGCGGCGACCGCATGGACGAGGCGATCATCTCCTACCTGCGCCGGCAGCATAACCTCCTGATCGGGGAATCGACGGCCGAGCGCATCAAGACCTCCATCGGCACGGCGCGGATGCCCGACGACGGGCGCGGCGCCTCGATGCGCATCCGGGGGCGCGACCTCCTGAACGGCGTGCCGAAGGAGACCGAGATCAGCCAGGCGCAGGTCGCCGAGGCGCTGGCCGAACCGGTCCAGTCGATCTGCGAGGCCGTCATGGGCGCGCTCGAGGCGACGCCGCCCGACCTCGCCGCCGACATCGTGGACCGGGGCGTGATGCTGACCGGGGGCGGCGCGCTCCTGGGCGAGCTCGACCTCGCCTTGCGCGAGCAGACCGGCCTCGCCATCTCGGTGGCGGACGAGAGCCTCAACTGCGTGGCCCTCGGCACCGGCAAGGCGCTGGAATACGAGAGCCTCCTGCGCCACGCCATCGACTACGACAGCTGATCCTCCGCACCGGGGCGCGCCATCCGCGCCCACAGAAGGAGCGCCATGGCACGGGACAGTTACGACAGCGCCTATGCCCGCCCCGTCCGGCGCCTGCTGGTGACGGTCGTGGTGCTGTGCCTCGTGGCGCTCGTGCTCCTGTGGCGGATCGACAACCCCAGGGTGGAGCGCCTGCGCGCGGCCATCGTCGATACCGTCGTGCCGAACATGGAATGGGCCATGGCGCCGATCACCGGCGTCGCCCGGATCTTCGAGGACTTCCAGAGCTACGCGCGCCTTTTCGAGCAGAACCAGGAGCTCCGGCGCGAGCTGCAGCAGATGCGCGCCTGGCGCGAGGCCGCCCTCCAGCTCGAGCAGGAGAACGCCCGCCTTCTCGACCTCAACCGGGTGCAACTGAACCCCGAACTCACCTTCGTCACGGGCCTCGTCCTGGCCGATTCGGGCTCGCCCTTCCGGCGGTCGGTCCTGATCAACGTCGGCGCGCGGGACGGCATCCTGGACGGCTGGGCGACGATGGACGGGCTCGGCGTCGTCGGCCGCGTCTCGGGCGTGGGCGAGCGGACGAGCCGGGTGCTCCTGCTGACCGATTCCAACAGCCGGATTCCGGTGACGATCCAGCCCTCGGGGCAGCAGGCGCTGCTGATGGGCGACAATTCGCAGAACCCGCTCCTCGACTTTCTCGATGCCCCCGAGGACATCAGCCCCGGCGACCGGATCGTGACCTCGGGCGACGGCGGACTGTTTCCGCCCGGCCTCCTCGTCGGGCAGGTCGTGGGCACGACGGACGGTCGGCTGCGCGCCCGGCTGGCCGCCGACCTCGTCCGGCTCCAGTTCCTGCGCGTGATGCGCAGCCATCCGGGCACGACCCTCGACGATCCGGGCAGCCTGATCGGCCCGCCATGGCCGCTCGAGCCGCAGGACGCGCCCGACGACGCGGGTGCCGCCGCGCCTGTGCCAACTACGGGCGAGACGACGGACGAGGCGAGCCTCGGGCCGGGGACGGAGGCGCCATGAGCTCGCCCATCTCGTCCCGCCACATCTGGACCTACCGGGCGCTCTTCCTTGTCCTTTGCATGGTGCTGATCACCATGCGCCTCCTGCCGCTCGGCCTCGGCGAGAGCAACCTGCCGGGGCCCGACCTCATCCTCGCACTGACCTTCGCGTGGCTCCTCCGGCAGCCCGCGGTGGTGCCGCTCGGCGTGATCGTCGCGGTTTTCGTGATGGCGGATTTCCTGTTCCAGCGTCCTCCCGGCCTCTGGACGGCGCTCGCCGTCGTCGCCTCCGAAAGCCTGAGGCGCCGGCGCCTCCAGATGACGGAGTTCCCGTTCCTCGTGGAATGGGGCGCCATCGCGGGCGCCGTGATGGGCATGGTGATCGCCGAGCGTCTCCTTCTTTGGATGCTGTTCCTCGACCTGCCGCCGCTGGGGCTCAGCCTGACGCACGGAATTGTCACCATCGCGATCTACCCGGTGATCGTCGCGGTCTCGAAATTCGTCTTCGGACTGCGTAAGCTCGGTCCTGCGGAACTGGAGCCGTTGTGATGCGGCAAGACCCCCTGCCCCGAGGCGATACCCCGTGAAGCGCACGCAGAAGGAGATCGAGGAAAGCGCCCGCCTCATCGCGCGCCGGTCGATGATCGTCGGCGGGCTCTTTCTCGGCACGACCGGCCTTCTGGCCGCGCGGATGCGCTACCTCCAGGTGGAGCGCGCCGACGACTTCCGCCTGCTGGCCGAGGAGAACCGGATCAACATCCGCCTGCTGCCGCCCGCGCGCGGCCTGATCTTCGACCGCAACGGCGTGCTTCTGGCCGGCAACGAGCAGAACTACCGGATCACGCTGGTGCGCGAGGACGCGGGCGACGTGGACGCCGTGCTGGCCGAGCTCGCGCGCCTCGTGAACCTCGACCTCGTGGCGCTGGAGCGCGCGCGCGAGGAGATCATGCGCCGCCCGCCCTTCGTGCCGGTGACGGTCGCCGACCGGCTGAGCTGGCAGGAACTGTCCTCCGTGGCGGTCAACGCGCCCGCGCTGCCCGGCGTCAACCCGGAGGTCGGCCTCAGCCGCGTCTATCCGCTCGGCGCCGACTTCTCGCACGTGGTGGGCTATGTGGGCCCGGTCTCGGACTACTACATCGAGCAGACGGGCGACACCGACCCGGTCCTCCAGATCCCGGATTTCCAGGTCGGACGCTACAACGTCGAGGCCCGGATGGAGGCGGCGCTGCGCGGGCGCGCCGGCTCCAAGCAGGTGGAGGTGAACGCCGCGGGGCGCGAGATGCGCGAGCTCTCCCGCGACCCCGCGACGCCGGGCGCCGACGTGCAGCTCACCATCGACGCGGGCCTCCAGAACTACGTCGAGGCGCGGCTTCACGGCGAGAGCGCGGGATCGGTCGTCATGGACTGCCAGACCGGCGAGATCCTGGCGCTGGCCTCCGCGCCCACGTTCGACCCGAACCTCTTCGTGCGCGGGATCAGCCAGACCCAGTGGCGCACCCTGAACGAGGACATCTATCGCCCGCTCGCCAACAAGGCGACCCAGGGCCTCTACCCGCCGGGCTCGACCTACAAGATGATCGTGGCGCTCGCCGCCCTCGAGGCGGGCGTGGTCGATCCCGGCGAGCACATCAACTGCCCCGGCCATCTCGAGCTCGGCGACCGCCGCTTCCACTGCTGGCGGCGGCAGGGTCACGGACGCGTCGACATGGTCGAGGCGATCTCGCAGAGCTGCGACGTCTATTTCTACGACCTCGCCCAGCGCGTGGGAATCGAGGCGATCTCGGCGATGGCGGTGCGGCTCGGCTGCGGGACGCGGCACGAGCTGCCGCTCTCCGGCATCGCCGAGGGTCTGGCGCCGACGATGCAGTGGAAGCGGCAGAACCGCGGCGCGGACTGGGTCGTGGGCGATACGCTCAACGCCTCGATCGGGCAGGGCTTCGTGCTGACCTCGCCCCTGCAGCTCGCGGTGATGACCGCGCGGCTCGCGACCGGGCGGAACGTCCTGCCGCGGCTCGTGCGCTCGATCGACGGAGTGCCGCAGGCCGCGCCCGAGGTGGAGGATCTCGGTCTCTCGCCGCAGCACCTCGCGCTCATGCACCGCGGCATGTGGCAGGTGAACAACGACAACCGCGGCACGGCCTTCGGCAGCCGCGTGATGGACTCGGCCTACGGCGTCGCGGGCAAGACCGGCACCAGCCAGGTGCGCAACATCACCGCCGCCGAGCGCGAGGCGGGCGTCATCGCCAACGAGGACCTCCCCTGGGAGCGGCGCGACCACGCGCTCTACGTGGGCTACGCGCCCTACGAGGCGCCGCGCTACGCGGTCTCGGTCGTGGTGGAGCATGGCGGCGGCGGCGCGGCGGTGGCCGCGCCCATCGCGCGCGACATCCTCCTGCGCGCGCAACTCGGCGCCGTGCCCCCGCCCGAGCTCTATCCCGTGGGCCTGCGCCGCGACATCGAGGAGATGCACCGCCGCATGCCGCTCCTGGCCGAGCCGCCGCGCCCGGCGGGCCGCGCCGCCGTCCGGCCGGGCGAGGGGCGCGACCGGACATGAGCTTTCTCGAATACAACGTGAAGTCGGCGCCGACCGGCTGGCGCAAGATCCTGCATCTCAACTGGGCGCTGGTGCTGCTGCTGGCGGCGGTCGCCTCGCTCGGCTTCCTGATGCTCTACTCGGTCGCCGGCGGCTCCTTCGAGCGCTATGCCGAGGACCAGATGATCCGCTTCGCCATGGGCCTCGTCCTGATGGTCTTCGTGGCGATGGTCCCGGTCTGGTTCTGGCGGAACCTCTCGGGCGTGGCCTTCGGCGTGTCGATCCTGCTGCTGCTCTTCGTCGAGTTCTTCGGCGACGTGCGCATGGGGGCGCAGCGCTGGATCGACCTCGGCTTCATGCGGCTCCAGCCCTCGGAGATGACGAAGATCACCCTCGTGATGATCCTGGCCGCCTATTACGACTGGCTCGACCTGAGCAAGGTCTCCCGCCCGCTCTACGTGCTGATCCCGCTCCTCATCATCGCGGTCCCGACGTTCCTGACGCTGACCCAGCCCGACCTCGGGACGGCACTCCTCATCCTCGTCGGCGGCGGGGCGGTGATGTTCCTCGCCGGTGTCCACTGGGCCTATTTCGCCGGCGTGATCGCGGCGGGCGTCGGCGCGGTCTCGGCGGTCTTCGCCTCGCGCGGCACCGGCTGGCAGCTCCTGGAGGATTACCAGTACCGGCGCATCGACACCTTCCTCGACCCGAGCCAGGACCCGCTCGGCGCCGGCTACCACATCACCCAGAGCCAGATCGCGCTGGGGTCCGGCGGCTGGACCGGGCGCGGCTTCATGGAGGGCACGCAGTCGCGGCTGAACTTCCTGCCCGAGAAGCACACCGACTTCATCTTCACCACGCTTGCCGAGGAACTCGGCTTCGTCGGCGCGGCCTCGCTCCTGTTCCTCTACATCCTGATCCTCGTCTTCTGCATCTATACGGCCATCACGGCGCGCGACCGCTATTCCTCGCTCCTTGTCATGGGGATCGCGGTGGCGTTCTTCCTCTACTTCGCGGTCAACATGGCGATGGTCATGGGTCTCGCGCCGGTCGTGGGCGTGCCGCTGCCGCTGGTCAGCTACGGCGGCTCGGCGATGCTGGTGCTGATGGTGGCCTTCGGCCTGGTGCAGTCGGCCCACGTCCACCGCCCGCGCTGAGGCTGGACGGCCGCCGCCCGCGCTGCTAGCCGGAACTCCCGCGAGTCCGGAAGGAGCGCCCGATGCCAGAGCCCGTGATCCTCTTCGCCGCCAAGACCGAGCGCTGGGAGGTCTACGAGGCGCCGCTCCGTGCGGCGCTGGCCGAGGCGGGACTCGGGGGCGCCACGCTGACGACCGAAGCCGCGCCGGAAGAGGTCGACTACGTCGTCTACGCGCCGAACAGCGGGCTCTCGGACTTCACGCCCTTCACGCGGCTCAAGGCCGTCCTGAACCTCTGGGCCGGGGTCGAGGACGTGACGGGCAACAAGACGCTGAAGGTGCCGCTGGCCCGAATGGTGGACGGCGGCCTGACGGAGGGGATGGTCGAGTGGGTGACGGGCCACGTCCTGCGCCATCACCTGCGGATCGACATGTATCTCCACGGCCAGGACGGTGTCTGGCGCGCGGGCACCGCCCCGCCGCTCGCGCGGGACCGGACGGTGGCGGTGCTGGGACTGGGCGAACTCGGCTCGGCCTGCGCGCGGATGCTGGCCGCGCTCAACTTCCGCGTGCTGGGCTGGTCGCGCTCGCCCAAGGAGATCGCGGGGGTCGAGTGCCTGCACGGGGCGGCGGGACTCGACGCCGCGCTCGGCCGGGCGGAGATCGTCGTCCTGCTCCTGCCGAAGACGCCCGCGACCGAGAACACGCTGAACGCCCGGACCCTCGCGCTTCTGCCGAGGGGGGCCGTCATCATCAACCCCGGCCGCGGCCCCCTGATCGACGACGAGGCGCTCCTTGCCGCGCTCGACGCGGGCCGGGTCGGGCACGCGACCCTCGACGTCTTCCGCACCGAGCCGTTGCCGCCGGAGCATCCCTACTGGGCGCATCCGAACGTCACCGTCACGCCGCACATCGCGTCGGAGACGCGCGCCGCCTCGGCCGCGCGCGTGATCGTCGAGAACATCCGGCGCGGCGAGGCGGGGGAGCCGTTCCTCCACCTCGTCGACCGCGTGGCCGGCTACTAGCGCAGGCGCGGCGGGCGGTCGGGGTCGCTGCCGGGCGCGCTGCGTTCGGGCGCGGCCTCGGGTTCCGGCAGGTCGAAGCGCAGACCCGTCCGCCCGAGCCGCGGCACGATGGCCTCCGAGGCGCGGAAGAAGCCCACGTCGAGCGTACCCGCCTCAAGCCCCGAGAAGGCCAGCGCCTCGCCCACGAGCCGCGCAAGCGAGGGTTCGGCCCCCGGCGCGGGATCGACGAAGCCGAGGAGATGCCCGCGCCCGCCGCCCGTGTAGACCACGGCCACGAGATGCGCCTGCCGCGCGAGACCCGCCGCCGAGGCGAGCCGCGCGTCGAGCGCGGCGAGCAGCCGCTCGGGCAGGCCTCTGGGCGCCGCGATCTCGGCGGGGGCTTCCTCGACCTCGTCGGGCCGCGTCGCGAGCATTCCGGCCAGCCAGCCGAGCGCGTCGGCGTCGAGCAGCATCTCGGACCCCGCGCCGAGGTTGACCGCGAGGCCGAGCCCCTGCCCCGCCAGCATCCCGGCGAGCGCCCGGCCCGAGAGCGAGGCATAGGGCGCGGCAGCGCCCGCGAAGGCCGACAGCCGCTCCTCCCGGTCGAAGACGCAGACGAAGGCGCCGCCCTCCACGGGAAAGACACGGGGGCGGATGCGCGCGCCCTCGGCCTCCTCCTCGAGAAGGAGGAACAACTCGGACGCGGCGAGGCGGTCGTACCATTGCAGGCGCAGCGCATCGTCCCCGGGCGCGGCCTCCATCGCGGCGAAGGCCGCGTCGAGGGGCGTGGCGAAGTCCGCGTCGGGGGGCGTGGCGTCGGTCATGTGTCGAGAACCTCCCTGACGCGGGCCCGGAGGGCGGGCACGAGCTCCGCCTCGAACCAGGGGTTGCGCTTCAGCCACGCGGTATTGCGCCAGGAGGGATGCGGCAAGGGGAAGACGCCGGGCGCATGGTCGCGCCATGCAGCCACACTTCCCGTCACGCCCATCCGCCCGCCCAGGTGCCAGCCCTGCGCGTAGGCGCCGATGAGCACAGTCAGCCGCACGTCGCCAAGCCGCTCCATCGCCCGCGCCCGCCATGTCGCGGCGCAGAGCTTCGGCGGCGGCAGGTCGCTGCCGCCCGCGTCGTAGCCCGGAAAGCAGAAGGCCATCGGCAGGATCGCGACGCGCGCCCGGTCGTAGAACGTCGCCTCGTCCATGCCGAGCCAGTGCCGGAGCCGCTTGCCGGACTGGTCCCAGAACGGCCGGTTCGCGCGGTGCACGCGCATCCCCGGCGCCTGGCTCGCGATCAGGATGCGCGCGCCGGGGCGGAACCAGACCACGGGGTTCGGCCGGTGCGCCGTGGCGGTCGCCGCGAAGCGGTCCGCGCAGAGGCGGCAGGCGGCGATCTCGGAGAGGAGGGTGTCGGCGTCCATGGGCGGAAGCTAGGTGCGCTGGCGACCGGTGTCAGCCCCGGGACGGCTCGCAACGCGGCATCCGGGCGTCCGCGGCCCATGACCGGCCCACGGAAAGACACGGCATCGAAGGCACCCCGCCCGAGGTGGAACTGTCACGACCGGCACGCCTGCGGCGACGGCTACAACTGAGCCGCAAGGGGCGCCCGGATCACATCCGCGTCAGACGTTTCGCGCGGCCGACTTCCGCCCGGCGGGGAAGGACAACCGGCGTCTCGCCGCCCGGTTCCGGTCTGTCGGGAAAAAAAACGTATCGTTCCGACGCCGGACACCATAAAACGGCCTCAAAGCACATATAGCGTCGCACGCCACAGCCCGGCGCGAGATCGGGCGTCCGGCAGGTCGTGCAACGCAGGCGGTGCAACGAAGGGCAGAAAGCGGGCATGCTTGAATTCGCCGACGTCTCGAAGTCGTTCTGGACGGGTCAGCGCCGCAAGGTGATCCTCGACAGGGCCTCCTTCACGGTCGACCTCGGCTATTCGCTCGGAATCCTCGCACCGAACGGTACCGGCAAGACGACGCTCATCAAGATGATGGCGGGCCTCGAGCAACCGGACGAGGGAAACATCTACCGCAACTGCCGGATCTCGTTTCCCCTCGGCTTCATGGGCGGGGTCATCGGCAAGCTCACGGGCACCGAGAACGCGCGCTACATCGCACGCCTCTACGGGCTCGATCCCGACTACGTCGAGGCGTTCAGCCGCTGGGTCTGCGGGATCGAGGAATACTTCGACATGCCTATCGGGACGTATTCCTCGGGCATGCGCGCGCGGTTCAACTTCTCGCTCCTCTTGGCCCTCGAGTTCGACATATACCTGATCGACGAGGGGATGCCGGCCTCCACCGACGCCGAGTTCAACCGCCGTGCGGGCAGCATCCTCGCGGACCGCATCCGCAACGCAACCGTTGTCATCGTCTCGCACCAGATGCAGACACTTGAGAAGTTCGCACGCCGCGCCGCGGTTCTCCGCG
>NZ_JBQLZP010000478.1:0-3758 GCF_052168335.1 Roseicyclus sp.
CTCCCCGACGTCCCGGCTGCGCGGGGACGGCGGCGGGCGGACGCCCTGGTTGGCCATCGCGGCGCGGCGCTGGACGGGCGCCTCGGCGGCGCGGGTCAGGGCGCGCAGCGCGTCGGTCAGGTGGTTGATGTCGGCGCGCAGCGCCTCGTTGACGCTCACGCCCTCGTCGCTCGGGGCCGTCGCGCCGCCCGACAGGGCGCCGAGCCCCTCGGCGATCTTGTAGAGCTGCACGTCGATCGAGCGCAGGCGCATCCGGCTCTCCTCGTCGAGGCCGCCGCTGGCATGGCCGTCCTCGACGGCCTGCGCGAGGCGTTCCTGCGCGGCGGTCAGCTTCTCGACCGCCTCGACCTGGCCGAAGCCCATCCGGTCGGTCAGCCCGCCCACCGCCTGCACCAGTTCCTGGAGGCGCGCGTCGGTCTCGGCGCGGCGGGCCTCGGACTGGGAATAGAGGCTCTGGAGCGTCTCGATCTGGTCGACCATGTGGTCGAGAACGGTGCCGATCGCACTCCGGTCGACGCCGCCCTCGCCCTCGCCCGACGACAGGCTGACGCGGGTGATCGAGGCGAGCCACTCCTCCATCTCGCGGTAGAAGCGGTTCTGCCCGTGCCCGGCGAAGAGCTCGAGCAACCCCACGATCAGCGACCCGGCGAGGCCGAGGAGCGAGGAGGCGAAGGCGGTGCCCATGCCGCCGAGCTGGTCCTCGAGCCCGTCCATGAGCCGCCCGAAGACGGCGAGCCCCTCCTCGCCCTCGGTCGGCTGGAGCGAGCGGATCGTCTCGACCACGGCGGGAACGGTCGTCGCGAGGCCGAAGAAGGTGCCCAGAAGCCCGAGGAAGATCAGGAGGTTGGCGATATAGCGCGTGATGTCGCGGCTTTCCTCCATCCGCGCGCCGACGGAATCGAGCACCGACCGCGCCGAGGGCTGCGTGAGCTGCATCCGCCCGCCGCGCACCCGGCCGATGGCGGTGGCCGCCGCAAGCAGGCGCGGCGGACGCTCCAGCACGTCCTGGCTGCCGGTCGTGGCCGCCTGCTCGATCCAGGCCACCGAGGAGAAGAGCTGGATCACCTGCCAGAAGCAGGCGAAGACGCCGACGACGAAGACGATGCCGATGGTGCCGTTGAGGTAGGGGTTCGACATGAACACCGGCTGGACCATGGGCCAGACCAGCACGGCGCCCGCGAGCACGCAGCCGAGAATGATGAGCATCAGAACGATCTGACGCGTCGGTCGGGTGATGCGCACGATGTCCGTGCCCTCGGTCCTGCTCGCCACGGCCCCACTCGGTCTCGTTCCAGACGGGCGCAGCCTACAGGCGGCGAACGGCGAAGCCAATGGCCGTCTCGGCAGCGCGGCGTCGCGTTTGCGTGTGCGGCGTCACGCGGCCGCGGTCAGCGCCTGCACGCGCGCCACCAGCCAGTCGAGATCGGCGTCGGCGAGGCCCAGTTCGGCCAGATGGGACGCGGTGTTGTAGAGGTATTCGTCGTTCGGCCCCCGCCCGCCGGTGGCCGCCGCGATGATCCGCGCCTGGCTCTCGAGGTCGAGGTCGCCGCGATACTGCTCGTGCGTCGGGTCGATCACGTAGGTCAGGACCTGTCCCTGCCACGTGCCGCAGTCGCGGAAGACCACTTCGGTCCGCGTCTCGAGATAGGCGGAGGAGATGAGCTCGCGCTCGCGCAGGTAGTCCAGCGTCTCGGGCGCGTACTTGCCCTCAACCCGGAAGGCGAGGCCGTCGCAATGCGCGCCGTCGGCGGCGTCGAGCGCGAGGACGAGGCCCGGACGCTCGGGCGTGCCGCGATGGTGGATCGAGGACATGCAGAAGCTGCGGTGCCAGCCGTGGAGCCGCGCGACGCGCGCCTCGGCCACCGGGAAGCCGGGGTTCCACAGAAGCGAGCCGTATCCGAAGACCCAGAGGTCCCCGCCGTCATCCGTCATCGTCATGGTCCTTGCCGTCCGGCCCGGCTATACCGGCCCGGAACGGGAAACGGAACGGGGTGCCCGGTGATCGGACGTGTCTTCGGCGGACGTGTCTTGGGTGGACTGGCCTTTGCGGCGCTCCTCGGCGCGCTCGGCTGGTTCCTCTGGGCGCAGGGGACGCAGCGTGTGGTGGCGGACTGGCTCGACGCGCGCGCCGGGGAAGGCTGGTTCGTCAACTACGAGGCGCTCGACGTCACCGGCTTCCCCGCCGAGTTCCGAACGGTTCTCGAAGGGCTGGAACTGGCCGATCCCGACACCGGCTGGGTCTGGACCCTGCCGCGCCTCGACCTCGTGCAGCCGGTCTTCCGCCCCGGCGAGCTCCGCGCCGTCTGGCCCGCCGAACAGCGCCTCGCCTCGCCCTACGAGCGGCTGACCGTCTCCTCCGCCGCGATGACCTCGGACCTCGAGCTGCAGCCTGCGGCCCACTACGCGCTCGACCTCTCGGACACGCAGCTCGAGGAGGTTTCGGTCGAGAGCAGCGCGGGCTGGCGCATGGCGCTCGGGCAGGGGCACCTCACCATGGCGCGGCGGGAGGGGACGGATGCCTCCTATGCCGTGTCCTTCGCGGCGCGGGACCTCGCGCCGCCCGCCCGCGCGCGGGCGCAGCTCGACCCCGCCGGCGTCCTGCCCGAGACGGTCTCGGTCCTCGGCTACGAGGCGGTGATGGACTTCGACCGGCCCTGGGACCTCCGCGCCATCGAGGAGCGGCGGCCCCAGCCCGTCCGCATCGACCTCGGCGAATTGCAGGCGGTCTGGGGCGGCCTCCTCCTCCGCGCGGCGGGGGAGATCGAGGTCTCCGACACCGGCGTGCCCGAGGGCGAGATCGCCGTGCGCGCCGAGAACTGGCGCGACATGGTGGAGCTTGCCGTGAACGGCGGCGTGATCCCCGAGCGGATGCGCGGCACGGTCGAGGGGCTTCTGGGCGTGGTCGCGGGCCTCTCCGGCGACCCGGAGGTGATCGACGCGACGCTCGGCTTCTCGGACGGGCGCGTGTTCCTCGGCCCCCTGCCCCTCGGCCCCGCGCCGCGCCTCGTCCTGCGCTAGCGCGTCGGCGGTCGGCACCCGTTTCGCCGGACGCGGCGCGGCTGGCGTTCGGCTCCCCGCCCCTCGCTGGCTCAGCGGCAGTAGCTGCCCGAGCGATGGGACGCCACGTCGAAGTGGAAATGGTCCTGGTGGAAGCGGTCCGAGTTCGGCCCGAGCACCGTGCCGAAGGGCCCGCAGGCCGCCTGGTGGAGCTGTCGCAGGATGCGGCCCTCCTGCCCGTTCCGCCAGTCGGTCAGCACCGTCAGTTCCGACCCGTCGGCGAGGCCGATCCCGGCGATGTCGATGGCGTTGCCGCGCGCGTGCTCGCTGAGCCGCGCCCCGGTCTGCGAATTCCGCGCCCGGCAGGCGTAGGAGGCGACGACGCGCAGATTGGCGACGCCCCCGCCGGTGCGGCCCACCGCCGGCACCAGCCCCTGCCGCACCCAGGTCTGGAGCGCGCGGGCGGTGTCGCAGTTGATCGTGGCGGGCGTGGTCAGCGGGATGCCGTCCACCTCGCGCAGACGCACGGGCTCGGCGATGCCGCAACCCGAGACGCGGCCCGTGATCGGCTCGAGCCGGTCGCCCACGAGGCCGGGCAGACCGCAGAGCGTGCCGCGCACGCCGGGCTGGGCGACCCGTCCGGGCGTCAGGCGGGCGGCGGCGGCCCGGGTCTCCTGCTCGAGCCGCTCGGGACGCGCCGCGGGACGCGGGGAAACCGCCGCCGCCCCGCCGGACGCGATCCGCGCGATGGCGGCGGGCCG
>NZ_JBQLZP010000479.1:0-1005 GCF_052168335.1 Roseicyclus sp.
CGGTCCTGAACTTCTACCGCACGGCGCTGAGACTCCGGCGCGAGCTGGGCCTCGCGGAGGCCGCGATGCGCGTGGACGACAGCCCCGAGGGCACGATCCTCGCCCGCCTCGCCACGGGCGGCGGCCCCCTCACCCTCGCCGCGAACATGACGCCGGAGCCCTGGACCCTGCCCGACGCCGCGGCCGAGCCGATCCTGCACAGCGTCGCCCCCGAGGAGCGCCGCCGCCTGCCGCCGCGCAGCGCCGCGTGGCTCCGCTGAGGGCGCCATGCAGGAAATCCTCGACGACATCTTCGTCCTGACCTCGATGCCCTGGCAGGTGGTGCTGGCGCGGCTCGCGGGGGCGCTGGTGCTCTGCGGCCTCATCGGCTTCGAGCGCGAGACGCGCAACCGGCCGGCGGGCCTGCGCACGCACATGCTCGTCGGCCTCGCCTCCGCGCTCTACTGCCTCATCATGCTGGAGCTGCTCGCGGCGGCAGACATCTTCACCGACCGCATCGCCGCCGACCCCCTCCGCCTCATCGAGGCGGTGACGAGCGGCGTGGCCTTCCTCGCCGCGGGCATGATCGTCTTCAGCCAGGGCAAGGTGCGCGGCCTCACCACGGGCGCGGGCCTCTGGCTCGCGGCGGCGGTGGGGCTCAGCGCGGGCTTCGGCTTCTGGCTGATGGCGGTGGCGACGACGATCCTGTCGCTCGTCGTGATCCGCCTCGTGAAGGTGGCCGAGCGCAAGACGATGCACCGCGACGACCGCGAGAGGGGCCTCGAACCCGGCGACGGCGCCGAGGAGTGACCGGGCGGAGGAATGACTGGAACCGCGCAGTCGACCCCGCGTTGGCCCCTGACAGCCACCGGGTCCGTTCGATGCCACACACCTTCTCGCGCCGCGCCGTCCTCATGCAGATCGGGGCGGGCGGCCTCGCCGCCGCCACCGGCCTGACGGGCGCGACCCGCCACGCCTTCGCACAGGCCGACGCGCGGCCCTGGGCCGCCCTCACCGACGCGCAGG
>NZ_JBQLZP010000480.1:0-5333 GCF_052168335.1 Roseicyclus sp.
GGCGGTAGGCGGCGGAAAAGCCGGCTTTTCCGCGCCGGAATTGCCGGCAATTCCGCCCCGCGCCCTTGTCGGCGGTCGCGCGACGCGGCAAGCCTTGTCCGAACGGAGACAGGGAGGCCCCGCCATGACCGCCACGATGCGCGCCATCGAGATCAGCCGGCCCGGCGGGCCCGAGGTGCTGAAGCCCGTCACGCGGCCCGTGCCCGAGCCGCTGGCGGGCCAGATCCTCATCCGCATCGACCATGCAGGCGTGAACCGGCCCGACGCGCTCCAGCGCGCGGGCAGCTACGCGCCGCCGCCGGGCGCCTCGGACCTGCCCGGGCTCGAGGCCGCGGGCACCGTCGCGAAGGTCGGCCCCGGCGTCACCCGCTGGCGCGAGGGCGACGCGGTCTCAGCGCTCCTGCCGGGCGGCGGCTATGCCGAATACGCCGTCACCCACCAGGACCACGCCCTTCCCGTGCCGCGCGGCATGGGGATGCGCGAGGCCGCGGCGCTCTGCGAGACCTTCTTCACCGTCTGGTCCAACGTCTTCATGCGCGGGCGGCTCCGCGCCGGTGAGCGGTTCCTCGTCCATGGCGGCTCCTCCGGCATCGGGACGACGGCGATCCAGCTCGCCCGCCACTTCGGCGCGCGGGTCTTCGCCACCGCGGGCTCGGACGACAAGTGCGCGGCCTGCGAGGCGCTCGGCGCGGAGCGCGCGATCAACTACCGGTCCGAGGATTTCGCCGAGATCCTGCGGGCCGAGGGAGGGGCCGACCTCATCCTCGACATGGTGGGCGGCGATTACCTCCCGCGCAACGTGAAGGCCCTGGCCGATGACGGGCGGCTCGTGCAGATCGCCTTTCTCCAGGGCCCGAAGATCGAGCTGAACTTCGCGCAGCTCATGGTGCGGCGGCTCACGATCACCGGCTCCACGCTCCGCCCGCAGTCGGACGCCGCCAAGGCCGACATCGCGGCGGCGCTCGCCGCCCATGTCTGGCCCTTGCTCGAGGCGGGACGGATCGCGCCGGTGATGGACGAGACCTTCCCGCTGGAGGAGGCCGCGCGGGCCCATGCCCGGATGGAGAGCTCGGCCCATATCGGGAAGATCGTGCTCCGGGTGTCCTGAGGATTTCAGGCAACCTTCGCAATACTGTCACGAAGACCCTCTAGCCCGGCTGGTGTGCGGCGGGCGCGCGACTCGTGCCCCGCCGCGATCCAACCAAGATCAGCCAGGGAGACCGACATGAAGGATGTCGACACCAAGCACCTGTCCGCCGACGAGTGGGACGAACTGAACTTCCCGCGCCCCGACGTGCAGGATTTCGACCGCGTAGTCGAGCGCGCGATCTCGCGCCGCGGCTTCCTCGGCGGCGTGCTCGCCTTCGGCTCGGGCGCGGCCGTCATGGGCACCTCGCTCCTCAAGGGCACGACGGCGATGGCGCAGCCCGCCTCGCGCTTCCCCTTCACCCCGATCGCCGCGCAGACCGACAACACGGTCCACGTGCCCGAGGGGTACACCTGGAAGGTTCTCGTGCGCTGGGGCGACCCGCTCTTCCCCGATGCCGTGGGCGCCTTCGACCCGCAGGCCGGCGTGCCGGTGGGCATGTCGGACCGCGTGTTCGGCGAGAACACCGACGGGATGGAGCTGTTCGACATCGACGGTCGCGAGATCATCGTGATCAACAGCGAGTACACCAACCGCGAGGTGAACCTGCCCCACGCGACGGACGGCGTGCCGACGGGCCTCGACGACGTGCGCATCCTGCAGAACTTCCAGGGCGTCAACGTCATGGAGATCGCCGAGGGCGCCGACGGCTGGTCGGTCGTGGTCGACAGCCCCTTCAACCGCCGCATCACGCACCTGACGCCGATGACCTTCTCGGGTCCCGCCGCCGGTCACGAGCTTCTGCAGACCGCTGACGATCCCACCGGCATGGCCTCGCTCGGCACGTTCAACAACTGCGGGTCGGGCCGGACGCCCTGGGGCACCTACCTGACCTGCGAGGAGAACTTCAACGGCTACTTCGGCGCCAACGGCGACATGCCCTCGGGCCTCGTCGGCGAAGGCATGCGCCGCTACGGCATCGGCGCCGACGGCTGGGGCTACGACTACCACAAGTGGGACGCCCGCTTCGACGTGTCGGCCAACCCCAACGAGCCGCACCGCGCGGGCTACATCGTCGAGATCGACCCGGCGAACCCGGAGAGCACCCCGGTCAAGCACACCGCGCTCGGCCGCTTCAAGCACGAGAACGCCGCCTACGGCATCGCCGCCGACGGGCGCGTCGCGGTCTACATGGGCGATGACGAGCGGGGCGAGTTCATGTACCGCTGGCTCAGCCGTGACGTCTATGTGCCCGGCGGCGACACCTCGACCCTTCTGGTCGAAGGCGAACTTTCCGTCGCGGTCTTCGAGGACGACCTGACGGGCCGCTGGGTGCCGCTGACGCCCGCCACCACCGGCATGGACGCGGCGCACATCGCCGTCTTCACCCGGATGGCCGCCAGCCGCGTGGGCGCGACGACGATGGACCGCCCCGAGTGGATCTCGGTGCATCCGAACGCCGCCGAGGCCTATTGCTGCCTCACCAACAACTCGCGCCGCGGCGCCCTCAACGACGACGGCACGGTCCGCACGAACGCGGGCGGCGACCCGATGACGGTCAACGCGGTCAACCCGCGCGAGACCAACAACTACGGCCAGATCGTGCGCTGGCGGCCCGATGGCGGCGACCACGGCGCCGACGGCTTCTCCTGGGACCTCTACGTCATGGCGGGCAACCCGACCGTGGCCGAAGGGCCGCAGGCGGGTTCGGCCAACATCAACGCGGGCAACCTCTTCAACTCGCCCGACGGGATGGTGATCGACAACGCGGGCCTGATCTGGATCCAGACCGACGGCGACGACTCGAACGAGGGCATCTACGAAGGCATGGGCAACAACCAGATGCTCGCAGGCGACCCGGTCACGGGCCGGATCGAGCGCTTCCTGACCGGGCCGAACGGCTGCGAGGTCACGGGTCTCTGCTGGTCCTCGGACCGCCGCACGATGTTCGTCGGCATCCAGCACCCCGGCGACAACGGCGGCAACTGGCCCGACTTCGGCGACAGCCTCGCGCGCTCGGCCGTCATCGCGGTCAAGCGCGACGACAACGGCCTGGTCGGCTGATCTGCAACAGGTTCGGGGGCGGCGCCGCGCGTGCCGCCCCTTTTCCACACTCGGTCCTTGACGCGGGCGGTGCGCCCCGATAATTGCCGATCAACCCCGATGCGCCCTGCCGCGTGAGCAGGCTGCGGCCGGCTGGCCGATGACGCACGGGGGGAAGAGAGATTTCCCGACATCACGCGAGGGGAGAACGGCCGCCACGAGGCGCGCGACCCTTTCGCGCGCTCCGGCCCGGCCCCCGCCTGTTCCCGCCGATCCCCGGCGGGGCTCGATATTCGCCGCCCGTGAGGGGCGGCCCGAAAGGACGATATGACCGACTTCAACACCCTCGGCCTCCCGGCCGACATGGTTTCCCGCCTCGCCATGGCCGGCCTGACCGCGCCGACCCCGATCCAGGAGCGCGCGATCCCCGCAGCGCTCCAGGGTCGCGACGTGCTCGGCCTCGCGCAGACCGGCACGGGCAAGACCGTGGCCTTCGGCGTGCCGCTGATGATGGCGCTGGCCGCCGCCAAGGGCGCGCCCGCGCCGCGCACGCCGCGCGGCCTGATCCTCGCGCCGACGCGCGAGCTCGCCAAGCAGATCGCCACCGCGCTCGAGCCGCTGCGGATGGGCCGCAAGCTCTCGGTCGTGCTGGTCGTCGGTGGCGCCTCGGTGAACGCGCAGGCCGGGCGTCTGGCGCGCGGCGCCGACCTCGTCGTGGCGACGCCCGGCCGCCTCATCGACCTGACGGACCGGAAGGACGTGAACCTCTCGCAGGTCACGCAGCTCGTCCTTGATGAGGCCGACCAGATGCTCGACCTCGGCTTCATCCATGCGCTGCGGCGGATCGCCTCCGTGCTGCCGGCCGAGCGGCGCACCATGCTGTTCTCGGCCACGATGCCCAAGGCGATGGAGGCGCTGGCCGCCTCCTTCCTGCGCGATCCCCTGCGCATCGAGGTCACGCCCCCCGGCCGCACCGTCGACCGGATCGTGCAGTCGGTGCACTTCGTGACGAAGGACGAGAAGACCGACCGCCTGATCGCCCTTCTCGACGGGCACCGGAACGAGCGCGCCATCGTCTTCGGCCGGACCAAGCACGGTTCCGAGAAGCTGGCCAGGACGCTCGAGGCCAAGGGCTTCGCCGTCGTCTCGATCCACGGCAACAAGAGCCAGGGCCAGCGCGACCGCGCCATCACCGCCTTCCGCGAGGGGCAGGTGCGCGTGCTGGTGGCGACCGACGTGGCCGCGCGCGGGATCGACATCCCCGACGTGAAGCACGTCTACAACTACGACCTGCCGAACGTGCCGGAAATCTACGTCCACCGCATCGGTCGGACCGCGCGCGCGGGGGCCGACGGCGCCGCGATCGCCTTCTGCACGCCCGACGAGATGGGCGAGCTCCGCGACATCCAGAAGGTCACGGGCCTCTCGATTCCCGTCGGTCACGGCCAGCCCTGGGACCGCCACGACCAGCCGCGCAAGGCGCAGGGCCGCGGCGTCCCGGCCAAGCCGACCCGCCGCCCGCGCCGCCGCCGTCCCCAGCGGGGCGCGAAGGCCGCCTGACCGGTCGGCGCACCCATCCATGCGGTTCCGCATGGATGGGATGCGAAATGCGGGAATACCTCGCTCGGGCAGCATGGGTTAGGCCCGGGGACAGTTCAACCGCTGTCCCGAAGGAGGCCACCCATGCCCGCACCGACGCTCCCCATGTTCCGCCTCGCGGGATTTCTCTACCTCGTCATCATCGTCTTCGGCATCTCGTCCGAGGTGCTGCTGCGCGGCCCGATCCTGGCCTCCGGCGACGCCGAGGCCGTGGCCGCCGCCATCGCCGCGACGCCGGGACCCCTCCGCCTCTCGATCGCGGCCGATGCGGTCATGGCGATGGCCGATGCGGGCCTCGCCGTCCTGCTGTTCCTGATCCTCCGGCCGATGGGCGCGGGCCTCGCGCTCGCCGCGATGGTCTTCCGCCTGATGCAGGGCGCGGTGATCGCGGCGAGCCTGATGCTCCTTCTCGCCGCCTTGCGTCCGGACCTCGCGCCGCAGGCGCTGGCGCTGATCGAGATGCACGGTGTCGGCTACGACCTGGGCCTCGCCTTCTTCGGCGTGAACTCGGTGCTGACGGGCGTGCTCCTCTGCCGGCTCGGCGGTGTCGCGCGGGTGCTGGCTGCTGGCATCATGCTGTCGGGCGTCGTCTACCTGACCGGCA
>NZ_JBQLZP010000481.1:0-5961 GCF_052168335.1 Roseicyclus sp.
GCTGACGATGGCGGTGGGGCGCTTCGCGGGGCAGGTGGCGGCGGGACGCTTCGCTGACGCGACGATCATCACGGGTGGCGCGCTCATGGCCTGCGCGGGTGCGATTCTGGCGGCGCTCGCACCGGGTCCGCTCGTCGCCTACGCGGGCTTCGGGCTGATGGGGCTCGGCATGTCGGTCGTGGGGCCGATGGCGCTGGCGCTCGTGGGGCGGATCGTGCCGCCGCAGCGCCGGACGGCGGCGGTCGCACGAGTCAACGTGATCGGCTTCGGCGCCTTCCTCCTCGCGCCGGTGCTCATGGGCCTCGTCTCCGAGGCCTACGGGCTGCGGATCGCCTTCGCCGCGGTGGGCGCGCTGGCGCTTCTGGCGCCGCTTTTCGCCGTCATGCTGCGGAGCCGGTGGTCCACCGGCCCCGCCTGAGGCCGCGGGATCAGGCCGCCGCGGCGGCGTTGTCCATCCAGGCCTTGTGGCGCTCCTCGTCGGCCAGCGCCTTCTCGAAGAAGGGCCGCGCCGCCTCGGGGGCCGTGCTGTTCTCGCTGGCGTTGCGATAGGCCGTGACGGTGTCCGTCTCGTTCGTGCTCATCGCCTTGAGGATCGCGCCGTCGCCGCCGGTCATGTCGGCGAAGGCCAACTTGCCGGTCGTCAGCATCGACTTCATCGAGCCGTCGCCGGGGTTGTAGGCATGCTCCGTCCCCGCGAGGCGGTTCAGCTCCTCGAGGTGCTGCGTGTGGTCCGAGCGGAAGCTGCGGATCTTCTCCGCCCGCGAGGGATCGTCGAGCTTCTCGATCACGGCGTCATAGGCCGCGATCGCGTCATGCTCGAGCTGGATCAGGTTCTTGATCAGGGTCTTGGCGTCGCTCTCGCGGCCAACCATCGTCACCATGTCTGCTACCTCCTGGAAGACTGGGGTTTCGTCTTCCGGGGCAACGTGGGCTCCGTGGGCGGGTTCCCGGCCTATTGCCAGCGGGTGTCGAAATCCGCCGGCAGGAGGAGGTTGTGCCGCCCGAGGTTCGCCACGTCCCGCTCGCCGCAGAGCGCCATGGTCGTGTCGAGCTCCTTGTGGATGATCTCGAGCGCCTTGGTCACGCCCGCCTGGCCCATCGCGCCGAGCCCGTAGACGAAGGCCCGCCCGATCATCGTGCCCTTCGCGCCGAGGGCCAGCGCCTTCAGCACGTCCTGACCCGAGCGGATGCCGCTGTCGAGGTGGACCTCGATCCTGTCGCCGACCGCGTCCATGATGCGCGGCAGCATCCGGATCGAGGACAGCGCCCCGTCGAGCTGCCGCCCGCCGTGGTTCGAGACCACGATCGCGTCCGCGCCCACGTCGAGCGCCTTCTTGGCGTCCTCCTCGTCGAGGATGCCCTTCAGGATCACCGGCCCGTCCCACCAGCTGCGGAACTCGCGGATTCGGTTCCAGTCGAGCGAGGGGTCGAAGGCCTCCGCCGTCCAGGAGCCGAGCGAAGTCGGGTCCGTCACGCCCTTCGCGTGGCCCACGATGTTGCCGAAGAAGCGGCGGTGGGTCTGCATCATCTCGAGGCCCCACGGCACCTTGGTCGCGAGGTCGGCCATCGATCTCAGCGTCAGTTTCGGCGGCGCGGAGAGGCCGTTCTTCAGGTCGCGGTGCCGCTGGCCCATGATCTGGAGGTCCACCGTGATGACGAGCGCCGAGCACTTCGCGTCCTTCGCCCGGGCGAAGAGCCGCTTCATGAAGTCGTCGTCCTTGAGCGTGTAGACCTGAAACCAGAACGGCTTGGAGGTGTTCTTGGCCACGTCCTCGATCGAGCAGATCGACATGGTCGAGAGCGTGAAGGGCACGCCGAACTTCTCGGCCGCCTTCGCCGCCTTGATCTCGCCGTCCGCCGACTGCATCCCGCAGAGGCCCACCGGGGCGAGGGCGACGGGCATGGTGTATTCCTGGCCCACCATCTTCGCCTTCGTCGTCCGCCCCGCCATGTCCACGGCGATGCGCTGGCGCAGGCGGATGTCGGCGAAGTCCGAGACGTTCTCGCGGAAGGTCTGCTCGGTCCAGCTGCCGGACTCCGCGTAGTCGTAGAACATCTTGGGCACGCGGCGGCGGTAGATGCGGCGCAGGTCCTCGATATTCGTGATGACGGGCATTGTCCCCTCCCCGTGGCGCAGCCGGATTGCGCTGTCTTCCTAGCGTCTTCGGCAAGCGGCCGTCCATGCGGCGAAAGCGGTTTACATTGATACGATATCGCACTATATAGTTCGAAATCGTACCATATGGAGCCCGACATGACCCTCTCCCGACGCAAGACCCTCGCCCTCATCGGTGGCGGCGCCGTCCTCGCCGCCACCGCGGCGGCCGGCTACGACGTGACCCGGCTGCCCCGCGACGCGATGCGTCCATGGGACCTGGCCGGGCAATACGCCGACCCGCGGATGCGCGCGTTGAGCTGGGCGATCCTCGCGCCGAACCCGCACAACCTCCAGCCGTGGAAGGTGGACGTCTCGGTGCCGGACGAGGTCACGCTCTACGTCGATACCGATCGCCTCCTGCCGGAGACGGACCCGTTCAGCCGCCAGATCGTCATCGGCCTCGGCTGCTTTCTCGAGGTGCTGCGAATGGCGGCGCTGGCGGACGGGCTGGAGGTGACATTCGACCTCTTCCCCGACGGCTCCGACCCGCTCCGCGTCGATGCCCGTCCGGTCGCCGTCTGCCGCTTCGCGCCCACCGGCGCGGCCCCCGATCCGCTCTTCGCCTTCGTTCCGCGCCGCCGCTCGCTGAAGGAGCCCTACGACACGAGCCGCCCGGTGCCGGCCGACGTGCTGGACCGGATGGCGGCCGCCACGCGGCATTTCGGGATGGGCCGCACGACCGATCCCGCCCGCGTGCAGGGGATGCGCGACCTCTCGACCGAGGCCATCCGCATCGAGTTCGCGACCGAGCGGACGCTGCGGGAGTCGGTCGAGCTGTTCCGCATCGGCCACCGCGAGGTGAACGCCAATCCCGACGGGCTGGAATTCACCGGGCCGATGTTCGAGACCCTGCGCCTCACCGGCCTCTTCACCCGCGAGGCCAGCATGAACCCCGACGGCTTCGTCGCGGCATCCGCCGACGCGGCCTTCGTCGAGACCATGCAGACCGCGATGGGCCACATCTGGCAGGTGACGCCCGGCAACACGCGGCTCGAGCAGCTCCGCACCGGGATGGACTGGGTCCGGATCAACCTCGCCGCAACCGAGGTCGGCCTCGGGATGCAGCCGCTCAGCCAGGCCTTGCAGGAATACCCGGAGATGTCCGGCCTCTACGACGAGATCCACCGCCGGCTGGCCCCGGGCGGCGGAACCGTGCAAATGTGGGCGCGGGTCGGCTACGGGCCCGACGTGATGGCCACGCCGCGCTGGCCGCTGGAGGCAAAGATTGTCGGAGGAACCGGCTGACCCGCGCATGATCTTCGCGCTCTTCAACGAGATCGGGATCATCGAGCAGCTGAGCCGCGCCATCTTCGAGGCGCGGCTGCCCAGGGGCGTCCTCGTCTCGCACTTCTCTGTGCTGAACCACCTCGTGCGCGTGGGCGACGGGCGGACGCCCCTGGATCTGGCGACCGCCTTCCAGGTCCCCAAGACGACGCTCAGCCACACGCTCGCGCTTCTGGAGCGGCGCGGCTGGATCGAGATGCGGCCCAACCCCGAGGACCGCCGCTCCAAGCGGGTCTGGATCACGGAGGCGGGGCGGGCATTCCGGGAGGAGGCGATCGCGCGGCTCGCGCCGGATCTCGCGACGATGGCGCGGGCTCCGTCCATGCAGGGGGTGGATGACCTCGTCTCGCGCCTGGCGGAGATCCGCAGATACCTCGACGCCGCGCGCGATACGAAGTGACGCCCCGGCCTCAGGCCCGGTGCGCCCCGTCCGCCAGCGCCTTCACGTAGGCCGCGATCTCGGAGACCGGCTTGCCCGCCGCGATCTCGGCCACGATGGCGGAGCCCACGACGCAGCCGTCGGCGACGCCCGCGATGGCCTCCGCCGTCTCGGGCGTGCGGATGCCGAAGCCCACGATCACGGGCAGGTCGGTCTGCGCCTTGATCCGCGCGACCTCGGGCCCGACATTGGCCGCCTGCGCCTCGGCGGCGCCGGTGATGCCGGTGATCGAGACGTAGTAGACGAAACCGCTGGTGTTCTGGAGCACCTTCGGCAGGCGCCGGTCGTCGGTCGTCGGCGTCGCGAGGCGGATGAAGTTCAGCCCCGCCGCCTGCGCGGGGAGGCAGAGCTCCTCGTCCTCCTCGGGCGGCAGGTCCACGACGATGAGGCCGTCGATCCCGGCCGCCCTGGCCTCCGCGAGGAAGCGCTCGACCCCGCGCGAATAGATCGGGTTGTAGTAGCCCATCATCACGATCGGCGTCGTGTCGTTCTCCTTCCGCAGCTCCCGCGCGATCTGCAGCGTCTTCTCGAGGGTCTGGCCGCCCTCGAGCGCGCGCTGGCCGGCGAGCTGGATCGTCGGGCCGTCGGCCATCGGGTCGGTGAAGGGCATCCCGAGCTCGATGATGTCGACGCCCGCGCCGGGCAGGGCCTTCACGATCCCGAGCGAGGTCTCGTAGTCCGGGTCGCCCGCCATGACGTAGGCCACGAAGGCCTTGCGCCCCTCGGCCCTGAGCCGCGCGAAGGTGTCGTCGATCCGCGTCATGTCCCGCCCCTCGAATAACCGGTCCGACCGGGTTTGGGCCAAGGCGCGCGGGAAATCAATGGGGCCCGGAAAAGCCGGCTTTTCCGGGCCGGAATTGCCGGCAATTCCGGCACCCCTCAGGCGACGCCGTCCTCGACCGAGACCATCCAGCGCGTCCCGTACCGGTCGGTGAGCGTGCCGAAGGCGGGCGTCCAGAAGGTCGCGCCCATCGGCATCCGCACCTCGCCGCCCTCCGCGAAGGCGTCGAAGACCCGGTGCGCCTCGGCCACGCTGTCGAGCGCGAGGTGGATCGAGACGCCCTGCATCCCCGCCCCCTCGCCCGGCGGCATGTCGGAGGCCATGATCTCCACGCCGCCCGCCTTCAGCATCGCGTTCATGACCGAGCCTGGCGGCATCCCCGCCATGTCCTCCTGGTCGGCTGGCGGCATGTCGGACATGCGCATGATCTGCGGCGGGTCCGCGCCCGGAACCTCGGCGTAGAAGCGCATGGCCGCCTCGCAGGTGCCGGGAAAGAAGAGATAGGGGGTGACGTGCATGGCGCGATCCTCCGCTGTCGCATGCCGCCGAGCCTGGCACGGTTCCGGTTGCCGTTCGCGCGCCTCCGCCCTAGAGAGGCGGCGGATTTTCGCGAGGGATGCGCCATGGGCTTCAAGGTCGGGATCGTCGGGCTGCCGAACGTGGGCAAGTCCACGCTCTTCAACGCGCTGACGCGCACGGCGGCGGCGCAGGCGGCGAACTTCCCCTTCTGCACCATCGAGCCCAACGTGGGCGAGGTCGCGGTGCCCGACCGGCGCCTCGACCGTCTGGCCGGGATCGCGAAGTCGAAGCAGGTGATCCCGGCGCGGATGACCTTCGTGGACATCGCGGGCCTCGTGAAGGGCGCGTCGAAGGGCGAGGGCCTCGGCAACCAGTTCCTCGCCAACATCCGCGAGACGGACGCCATCGCGCATGTGCTGCGCTGCTTCGAGGATGGCGACGTCACGCATGTCGAGGGCCGCGTCGACCCCGTGGCCGATGCCGAGACCATCGAGACCGAACTGATGCTGGCCGATCTGGAGTCGATCGAGAAGCGGCTGCAGAACATCGTCCGCAAGGTGCGCGGCGGCGACAAGGAGGCGATCCAGCAGGAGCGCCTGATGCAGGCCGCCAAGGCGATGCTGGAGCAGGGGAAACCCGCCCGCATGGTCGAGGTCGACGAGGAGGACGCGAAGGCCTGGCGGATGCTCCAGCTCCTGACGGCGTAACCCGTCCTCTACGTCTGCAACGTGGCCGAGGCGGGGGCCGCCACCGGCAACGCGGTGTGCGAGGAGGTCGCGC
>NZ_JBQLZP010000482.1:0-1424 GCF_052168335.1 Roseicyclus sp.
GTTTCCCGCGGGCACCGGCGACGGCCACCACATGATCAACCGCTCCGACCGGGACGCCGTCTGTCTCGAGATCGGATCGCGCCACCCCGACGATCTGACGACCTGCTCCGATGTCGACATGATGAGCGCCAACGCCGACGGGCGCTTGTCCGCAAGGACGGCACCCCCTGCGGCGGAGAGTGACCGCGCGAGACGCGGCATGGCGCTTGCCGGGGCAAGGTGATTGCGCGTATCGGCGGGCATGGCACCGACCACCCGCCTCGCCCGCGCCGGTGATGCGCACCTCTTCGGGAACGTCCACGAGGACGTCTTCGACAACCCGCCCGATCCGGACCTCGTCGCGAGCTTCCTCGCCGCGCCGCATCTCCACATCGCCGTGGCGCTGGAGGGCGGCAGCATGATCGGCATGTGCTCGGGCGTGACCTACCACCACCCAGACAAGCCGCCGCAATGGTGGGTGAACGAACTGGGCGTGGCCCGCCCCTGGCGGCGCATGGGCCTCGCGACGCGGCTCGTCGATCTCTGCGCGGAGGAGGCTGTGCGTCTCGGCTGCACCGAGATCTGGGTCGTCGCCGACCCGACGCCGATGGCGGAGGGCTTCTGGTCGAGCCTCGGCTGGACCAGGACGGGCGCGCGGCTCGCGATGTTCGGCCGCAGGCTTCGTCCCTAGCCGCCCTGCCCCTTGCACCCGCCATCGGCTCGGGCTTTGGTCTCGGCCATGACGATCTACGCCATCGGAGACATCCACGGGCAATTCGACGGCCTGCGGGAGGCCCATGACCGCATCGCGGCCGACCGCGCGCGCGAGGGGCTCGAGGCGGCACCCCTCGTTCATGTCGGCGACCTCGTCGACCGGGGCCCGGACAGCGCAGGCGTCGTCGACCTCCTCGAGCGCCTCGTCCGCGAGGATTCCCGCGTCGTCGTCCTCAAGGGCAACCACGACGCGATGTTCGCCGAGTTCCTCGCCGAGCGGCCCGGCTTCTGGCCCGACACCCGCTATCTCGGCGGCAACATCGGCGGGCGCGCGACCGTGCGCTCCTACGGCGTCGATCCGGACGCCACCCCCCGCCGCGTCCACGACGCGGCCGTGGCCGCCGTGCCCCAGCGTCACCGAGCCTTCCTCGCCGCCCTGCCGCTCAGCCATGCGGCGGGCGACTGCCTCTTCGTGCATGCCGGCATCCGTCCGGGCGTCGCCCTCGACGCGCAGGACGAGAGCGACCTCCTCTGGATCCGCGACGCCTTCCTCCTCGACACGCGCGACCACGGCCCCCTCGTGGTGCACGGCCACACCCCCGTCCCGGATGTCGAGCATCACGGCAACCGCCTCGCCATCGACACGGGCGCGGCCTGGGGGGGGGGGGGCGTCACCGCCCGCGGGATCGAGGGCCGCGAGGGCCGGGAGACCGGGAGAGCGTCGTGTAAGG
>NZ_JBQLZP010000483.1:0-1671 GCF_052168335.1 Roseicyclus sp.
GCCCTTCGTCCAGATCGGCCTCTTCTCCGCGCAGGAGAACGCCGACACCGCCGGGCAGGCCTTGCGCAACGCCGGACTTGTGCCCACCATCCACGACCAGACCAGCAACGGCCGCCGGTTCTGGCGCGTCGTGGTGGGCCCGGCCCCCACGGCGGAGGATCGCGCGGCCGTCCTCGAGACGGTGCGCGGGCTCGGCTTCGGGGATGCCTATTTCGTGACCCGCTAGGAGCGCGCGCTTCCTCCCATGGCCAGACCTAACGACGTCCTCAGACGCGCCGCGGGCCTCGCGCTCGCGGCGGCGCTGGGCCTCTCCGCCCCCGCGACCGCCTTCGAGACCCAGGCGGGATCGGCCTGGGTGGTCGATCACAACACCGGGCAGGTCCTGCTGTCGCACAACGCCGAGGTGCCGCTGCCGCCCGCCTCGATGTCGAAGCTCATGACGCTCCTGATGACCTTCGAGGCGCTGGAAAGCGGGCGGCTGACGCTCGAGACGCGGCTTCCGGTGAGCGAGCACGCGATGAGCTTCGGCGGCTCGACGATGTTCCTCAACACGACCGACCGCCCGACCGTCGAGGAGTTGATCCGCGGCGTCATCGTCGTCTCGGGCAACGACGCCTCCGTCGTCCTCGGCGAGGCGCTCAGCCCGGACGGGACCGAGGCGGGCTTCGGCCGCATCGCCACCGAGCGCGCGCGCCAGCTCGGCATGGACGAGACCACGATCCTGAACGCGAGCGGCTGGCCCGAGGACGGGCACGTCATGTCGATGCACGACCTCGGCATCCTCGCCGAGCGGATCATCACCGAGTTCCCGGAATTCTACGACTACTTCGACGAGACCGAATTCGACTACCAGAACCGCGCGCCCGCCAACCGCTTCAACCGCAACCCGATCCTCGGCATGGGGATCGGCGCGGACGGGCTGAAGACCGGGCACACGCAGGAGGCGGGATACGGCCTCGTCGGATCGGCCGTGCAGGGCGACCGTCGCGTGACCTTCGTGATCTCGGGCCTGCCGTCGGCCGAGGCCCGCGCACGGGAGAGCGAGCGCATCCTCAACTGGGCCTTCCGCCAGTTCGTCATGCAGGAGGTGGTGGAAAGCGGCGTCGAGGTGGCGCGCGCACCCGTCTTCATGGGCACGGCCGAGACCGTGGGCCTCGCCCCCGCCGAGAGCGTGGAGATGCTGGTCCCGGCGCTTCTCGACCCCGAGATCACCGCCGAGATCACCTTCGCGAGCCCCCTGCCCGCGCCCATCGCGGCGGGCGACGTGGTGGGCGAGATGACCATCCGCCAGGGCGTGCGGGAGGAAACGCGCGTGGTGCCGGTCGTCGCGACCGAAGCCGTCGCGCGCGGCGGGCTGATGGTGCGGCTGCGCACGGCAACATCGGTGCTCATGGACCGGACGCTCGGCCGCGGGGAACCGGCCGAGGCCGCCCCGGCGGCCGACGGATGAGGCGGGGCGCGGGGCTCTTCATCAGCCTCGAGGGGATCGACGGGTCGGGCAAGTCCACGCAGGCGCGCAGGCTCGCCGATCACATGCGCGCGCGGGGGCGCGACCCGGTGCTGACGCGCGAGCCCGGCGGCGCGCCCGGCGCCGAGGAGATCCGGCGCCTCCTCGTCGAGGGGGACCCCGCCCGCTGGTCGCCCGAGACGGAGATCCTGCTGTTCACCGCG
>NZ_JBQLZP010000484.1:0-2484 GCF_052168335.1 Roseicyclus sp.
ATCTCGCCCAACCTCGGGGTCTACGCGACCGAGCCGATGGCGGACCCGGTGGCCGACTGGATCGCGTCGTGCCGCAGGTTCCAGCCCCACGCGACCGAGGCGCAGCTCGTCCTGCCGGGCCACAAGCTGCCCTTCCGGGGCCTGCCCGACCGTCTCCGCCAGATGATCGAGAACCACGAGAGCGCGCTCGACCGGCTGCGCGCGCATCTCGCCAAGGCGCCCCGCACCGCCGCCGAGTGCTTCCCGCCGCTCTTCAAGCGCAGGATCGACGAGGGCACCTACGGCCTCGCGCTGGTGGAGGCGGTGGCGCACCTGAACCACCTCCTCCACGCGGGCGAGGCGCGGCGGACCCCGCGGGCCGACGGCGCCTGGGTCTGGTCGCTTGCCGAGGGGCCACACCCCTGACACCGCGCCGCACCCGTGGCGGGCGCGCAGGGCTGACATGCCACGCCAAATCGGCTAGGTCATCGGCGACAGGAGACCATGAGGGAGCGACCTATGGCCAAGAACGACTACAAGCCCGGCGAGATGGACATAACCGAGCAGGAGAAGACCTTCGGGGCCTTCATGCGCTGGTCTGTCAACATCGCGATCGTCTGCATCCTGATCGTGATCTTCCTCGCCATCTTCGCGACCTGAGGACCCGGCCGATGCGGACCCCGATCCGCCGTCTCGTCCGTACCGCCGCCGCGCTGGCCGTGGTGCTCGGCCTCGCCGCCTGCGGGGCGGAGCCCGTCTGGGCCCCCGACGAGGTCGTGTCGCAGGCGCGCTACGTGCCGGAGGGCCCGGCCAAGGTCACGCTGCTGACGATGATCGCCAACCGCGACGGCTCGGGCGGGCACACCGCGCTCCTGATCGACGGGCCGGAGCGCGTGCTCTTCGACCCGGCGGGAAGCTGGTTCCACCCGATGGTGCCCGAGCGCAACGACGTCCTCTACGGGATGTCGCCGCAATTCTACGACTTCTACATCGACTACCACGCGCGCGAGACCTACCACGTCGTGTCGCAGGAACTGGACGTCACGCCGATGCAGGCCGCCATGCTGATCGAGGCCGTCGAGGCCTACGGCGCGGTGTCGCCCGCGCGCTGCTCGCTGGCCGTCTCGGACGTGCTGGCGCGGACGCCCGGCTTCGAGGGAATGTCGCGGAACCTCTTCCCGACGCGGACGATGGCGCAGTTCGCGCAGCTTCCCGGCGTGCGGGAGGAACGGATCTACGACGACGATTCGGACGACAACTACGAGCTGCTGAACGCCCAGGCAAACGCCGCGCGCGTCGCCGCCGAGATGGCGGCGACCGAGTAGGCAGCGGGGCGCCCGAGGCGCCGTCGGACGCCGATGCCACAATGAAAATAGCCCCCGCGACCATGTCCCGGGGGCTGCTTTTCTTCCGGTGCCGGGCCTGTCGCCCAGGGCGCCGTTCGGTTCCGCGACGTCAGACGAGACCTTCGCGCTGCGCCTTCTTGCGCGCGAGCTTGCGCGCGCGGCGGATGGCCTCGGCCTTCTCGCGCGCCTTCTTCTCCGAGGGTTTCTCGTAATGCTGCTTGAGCTTCATTTCCCGAAAAACGCCTTCCCGCTGAAGCTTCTTCTTCAGCGCGCGGAGCGCCTGGTCGACATTGTTGTCGCGAACACTGACCTGCATCGTGGGTGTCACCACCTTTCTAGGTTGAAGTTGCGTCGTGTTGCAGGAGTTGGCCCTATAGCAAAGGCCCCCTAGGTTGTCTAGGGAACTGGAGACGACCGGGAAGGAAAGCGAGAATGACCGAGACCCCTGACGCATCCGGCGCCGGCGCGGCGGACCGCATGATCGACGCGGCGCTGATGCACGTGCCCTTCGACGGCTGGTCCGAGGCGACCTTCCGCGCCGCCGCGGCCGATGCCGACCTCGCCCCGGCCGAGGCGCGCGCGCTCCTCCCGCGGGGCGCCGTCGACCTCGCCATGGCCTTCCACCGCCGCGGCGACCGCGAGATGGTGGAGCGTCTGAAGACCGAGGACCTGACGGGCATGCGCTTCCGCGCGAAGATCGCCCATGCGGTGCGCCTGCGCCTCGACCTCGTCGAGCCCCACAAGGAGGCGGTCCGGCGGGGCGCCACCCTCTTCGCGCTGCCGATGCACGCCGCCGACGGCGCCCGCGCCCTCTGGGAGACGGCGGACGCGATCTGGACGGCGCTCGGCGACACGTCGGAGGACCTGAACTGGTACACCAAGCGGGCGACGCTGTCGGGGGTCTACTCGGCCACCGTGCTCTACTGGCTCGGCGACCAGTCGGCGGGACACGGCGCGACCTGGGGGTTCCTCGATCGGCGGATCGACGACGTGATGCGCTTCGAGACGCTGAAGAAGCACGCGCGCGAGAACCGCTTCCTCAAGCCCCTGATGGCCGGGCCGGACTGGCTGGCCAGCCGGGTGCGCGCGCCGTCCGCGGCGCCGGCCGATCTGCCGGGACGCTGGCGGTAGGCGGCGGAAAAGCCGGCTTTTCCGCGCC
>NZ_JBQLZP010000485.1:0-1311 GCF_052168335.1 Roseicyclus sp.
CGCGAGACGGAGGCGATGAAGGACGGCTCGGATGCGGTGAGCGACTGGCCGCTTCTGAACGCGCTCGTCAACACGGCGAGCGGGGCGACCTGGGTGTCGCTGCACCACGGCGGCGGCGTCGGCATGGGGTTCAGCCAGCACGCGGGCGTGGTGATCGTCGCGGACGGCACGCCCGAGGCCGCGCGGCGGCTCGAGCGGGTGCTGTGGAACGACCCGGCCTCGGGGGTCTGGCGCCACGCGGACGCGGGCTACGAGGAGGCCGTCGCCTGCGCGCGCGAGCACGGGCTGAGGCTGCCGAGGATACTGGGAAACTGAGCGCGCCCGCGTGGCGCCTCACATCCGGCTGAGCTTGGACTGGAGCTCGGCGAGCTGCTTCTTGATGTCGGCGAGCTCGTCCTTCGAGGAGGTGTCGCCCTCGCCCTCGTCGTCCTGCGCGGGGCCGGACCAGGTCTTGCCCATGCCGCCGGTCATGGCCTTGAAGAAGGCCTCCTGCTGCGCGCGCATCGCCTCGAAGCCGGGCATCGAGGCCATCGGGTTTATCGCGGTCATGTTCTCGACCATCTTCGACTGCCCCTGCTTGAGCATCTCGAAGCTCATGGCAAGGAAGTCGGGCACGACGGACTGCGCCTGCGTGGTGTAGCTGCGCACGAGGTCGGTCAGCACCGCGATGGGCAGGACGCTCTCGCCCCGGCTCTCGTGCTCGGCGATGATCTGGAGGAGGTATTGCCGCGTGAGGTCGTCGCCCGATTTCAGGTCCACGATCTTCACCTCGCGGCCGGCACGGATGAAACCCGCGATGTCCTCGAGCGTGACGTAATCCGATGTCTCGGTGTTGTAGAGCCTCCGGCTGGCGTAGCGCTTGATGAGAAGCGGCTCGGCGCCCGTGGCCTTCGCGTTGCCCATGCTCGCCTCCCTCTCCTGCGACGCAGCATCGGACAGCCTACGCCCGTGATCGCAAAAAGCAATCGGGTTCTGCGGTGCGCGAAGAACGGAAGAAGGGCGGGCCGCAATTGACCCGCCCTTCCCTGTTCATGCCGACGGGGAGGACGTCGGCACGAAACCCGTGCGCCGGGGCGCGATTACTTCGCGGCGGCCTTCTTGGCGGCCGAGGTCACTTCGGCGGTCGCCTTCTTGACGGCGGCGGTCGCCTCTTCGGTGGCTTCCTTGCCGGCGGCCATCATCAGCTCGACCGTCTCCATCTGCACCTTCTTCGCCACTTCGGCGAAGGCGGCCATGGTCTCGGCGGTCATCTCGGCCTGGGCCGAGGCGAAATCGGTCATCGCCTTGGTGTAGTCGGTCGGCTCGGACTTG
>NZ_JBQLZP010000486.1:0-3808 GCF_052168335.1 Roseicyclus sp.
CCCGGCGACCCTGTCTTCGGCTTCCGGCTGGGCGGCGCGCACGCGGAGTACGTGAAGGTCCGCGCCTCCGGCGCCGTCCTGAAGGCCCCGCCCGGGCTCGATCACGCGGAGGCCGCGTCACTGCCCTTCGGAGGTCTCTGCGCGCTGGAGTTCCTCGAGCGGTTCGCCGAGGTGAAGGCGGGCGAGCGGGTGCTCGTCCTCGGGGCCTCCGGCGGGGTTGGCGTCCACGCGGTGCAGATCGCCCGCGCGCTCGGCGCCGAGGTCACGGGCGTCGCCTCCGCCGCGCGGGAGGAGCTGGTGCGCGGCCTCGGCGCAGCGCGGTTCGTCGACTACCGCAAGACGCCGCCGGAGAGCCTGACGGGACCGTTCGACGTGATCTTCGACACGGTCGGCGCGCTGTCCTATCCGGCGGCTGCCGGAATGCTGGCCCCGGGCGGACGCTTCGTGCCGCTGAACTTCTCGCTCGCCGACGTCGCGCAGGTCCGCCGCGCCCGCAAGAACGGGCACAAGGTGATCCTGAAGGTGAACGGCGACAGCAAGGCGGGTCTCGCGCGCCTCTCCGCTCTCGTCGCGCAGGGGCGGCTCCGCCCGGTGATCGACCGGGTCTATCCCTTCGCCGAGATCCGCGCGGCCCACGCCCATGTCGAAAGCCGCAGCCGCAAGGGCGCGGTGGTGCTGCGCATCGCCGGGGATGCGCCGGCGCTGAAGGTCGCCTGAGACGTCAGACCCGGATCACGAAGTCCTTCACGGTCGTCTCCACGACCTCCCACGTGCCGGTGAAGCCGGGGCGGATGACCCACCCGTCCCCGGCCACGAGACGGACGGGCGCACCACCGTCCGGCGTCAGGATCGAGACGCCCTGCGTGAGGCGGAAGTATTCCCATTCGTCGTAGATGACCCGCCAGGCGCCGGGCGTGGATTCCCAGACGCCGCACCAGAGCCCGTCGCGCGCGTCCGTCAGCCAGGTGCGATGCACCGGGTCGCCCGCGATCAGGCGGGTGGGATCGGGGCGGGAGACCTCGGCCTCGCCGTCGGGGAGCACGCGGGACAGGAGCGTCATGGGAATCACCATGCGACGGCGCCCGCCGGGAATGGTCCCGGCGGGCGCGTTTCGTCACTGGGTCCAGCGCACCGACGTCAGGTCGTTGGCCTGCGTGGGCGAGTTCTCCCACAGGCCCTCGATCGCGGCATTGGCCACGCCGGTCTTGGCGAGCTGGAAGAGGAAGCCGTTCACGTAGTCCTCCGCGATCCGGCGCTGCATCGTCTCGAGCAGCGCCGAACGCGCCGCGGGATCGGTCGTCACCTCGAGCTCGGCGTTCAGTGCCTGGAATTCCGGGCTGTCGTAGCCGAAATAGTAGTCCGGATTGGCGTAGATGTTGATGTCGAACGGCTCGGTGTGGCTGATGACCGTGAGGTCGAAGTCCTGGCCCCGGAACACCCGCTCGAGCCAGTCGGCCCATTCCATGTTGGTGATCTCGGTCTCGATGCCGACATCGCGGAGCTGCGCCGCGATGATCTCGCCGCCGCGCCGCGCATAGGAGGGTGGCGGCAGCATCAGCCGCAGCGTCAGGTTCTCGACGCCCGCCTCGGCCAGAAGCGCGCGCGCGCGCTCGGGGTCGTAGGCGGCGTTGTCCGTCAGGTCGACGTAGTCGGGATGGTGCGGCGCGAAATGCGTCCCGATGGGCGTGCCGTATCCGAACATGGCCCCGTCGATGATGTCCTGCCGGTTGATCGCATGCGAGACCGCCTGCCGCACGAGCGGGTTGTTCAGGGGCTCGCCCGCGTTGTTCATCGCGAGGATCGTCTCGCCCTCGGTCGAGCCGACAACGACGCGGAAGCGGGGGTCGGCCTCGAACTGGGCGAGCGTCTCGGGCGCGGGGAAGTTCGGGAAGGCGTCGACGTCGCCCGACATCAGCGCCGCGAAGGCCGCGTTCGGGTCCGAGATGAAGCGGAAGGTCGCCTCCTCCAGCGCCACGGGCTCGCCCCAGTAGTCCTCGTTGCGGACGAGTTCCACGCGGTCGCCCTGCACCCATTCCGAGAAGCGGAAGGGTCCGGTGCCCACGGGGTTCGTCGCGTTGGTCTCCGCGCTCTCGGGGGCCACGATGACGGCGTCGCCCCAGGCCATCTTGAAGAGGAAGGCGCCGTCGGGCGACGAGAGGGTGACGCGGACCGTCGTGTCGTCGACGGCCTCGACGCTGTCGATTCCGGCGAAGAGGGGCTTCTGCGCGTTGGTCGAGTCCTCGGCCCGCGCCCGGTCGAGCGAGAAGACCACGTCATCCGCGGTCATCGTCGTTCCGTCATGGAACGTCACATCCTCGGCCAGCGTGAAGGTGTAGGTCAGCCCGTCCTCGGAGATGTCCCAGCTGCGTGCCAGCCCAGGCACGATCGCGCCGTCCGGCGCGAATCGGGTCAGCCCCTCGAAGACGTTGGCATAGACCACCTCGTCGATGGCGGCGGCGGCCCCGGCGGTGGGGTCGAGATTCGGCGGCTCGAGCACCATTCCGACGGAAATGTCGGTCTGCTGCGCGAAGGCCGCTCCGGTGCTCAGCAGGAGCGCGAGGGCGCCGAGGCGGAGCTTGCTGGTCATCGTTCCTGGTCTCCCTGTTTTGTCGATTTTCCGCATACTGGCCTGTGCCGCGGAAAAAATCGCGTGGAAAATGCAGACGAATGGAGGCTTCGCGACGTGCCCGGGACGCCGGACGCCCACGATCCGGGCAGGCGTGTTGCGGATTCGGACAAGGTGACGCGCGATGTGCCGCCAGAGCTTTCCGCGCCGGGCGAATCGTATCACCCTGCCCGTCGGGGCCGCGGTGCCTGTGGCCCCTTCGGTACGGTCGCGCGACGGCGGGGGGCGTCGCGGGAACGAGTGCAACCTGGGGGACACCGATGGAAAGACCTGAGCCCGAGGATATCCTCGCGATATCGTCCGAGCGCGTCGCCGCGTTCATCCGCGATCAGGCCAGCACGCGGAGCCTCAGCCCGCTGGTGCGCAAGCTGAACGCCGACCTGATGGGCGAGGACCCCTCGGCGAGCGAGCTCGCCGCGAAGGCGCTCCGCCATCTGGGCTTCGTCGATCCGGCCTGATCCACCCGGGTCAGGCCAGAAGCTCCTTCAGCGTCAGCGCCATGACCTTCGCGGCGTCGGCCATGTCGTCGATGCCGACCCATTCGTCCGGCTGGTGCGCGAGGTCGAGGATGCCCGGCCCGTAGGCGATGCAGTTCCTGAGCCGCCCGATCCGGTCGATGTGCTTCTGGTCGTAGGTGCCGGGCGAGACGACGAACTGCGCGTGCCGGTCGAGCACGCGGGTGATCGCCGCCTCAACTGTGCGGACCACGGGCGCGTCGCGGTCGGTCATGGTCGGCTGCACCTCGAAGAGGTCGCGGATCTCGTATTGCAGCTCGGGCCGGCGGGCGCGCACGCGCTCCATCATCGCGGCGACCTCGGCCTTCACCTCGGCGATGTCCTCCTCGATGAGGAAGCGGCGGTCGATGGTGATGCGGCAGCGGTCGGGGACGCAGGGCGCGGGAAGGCCGGTATAGTCCGCGTCCTGCTCGGGCTCGCCGCCGTGGATCGCGTTGATGTTGAGCGTGGACTGGCGCGCGCCCTCCGGCACCACGGGCATCGCGGTGCGCTTGCCGGCCAGCAGCGGGAACAGCGTCTCCTCCATCTCGGCCAGGACGGCGCCCATGTGGCGCACCGCGCAGTCGCCGAGGAACGGCATCGAGCCGTGCGCGATCCGCCCCTTCGTCTCGATCTCCGCCCACCAGACGCCGAGATGACCTAGGCAGATGCGGTCCTTGTTGAGCGG
>NZ_JBQLZP010000487.1:0-3956 GCF_052168335.1 Roseicyclus sp.
AGGCCGCCCGACCCCGGAAACCCTCGCGCCGCGCCCGCTGGACGTAGGGGTCGTTCAGCTGCCGCTCGAGCCAGCGCGTCGAGGAGAGCTTCCGCCCCCGTGCCGTCTTCACCTTCTGCCGCAGCTCGCGCTGTCCGCGCCCGCTCTTCGCCGTCATGACCCGACCCCGCCCTTCATCTTTCTCCAAATACGCCCGGCGAAGCCGCGCCGCAACGAGGGCGGCGCGGAGCGCTGCCGGAGGCGCGGCGGAACGGGTCGGCCGCGACGCGGGCGAAACCCCTATTCCTCGAGCACGCCGTCCCGGCTCATCTGGGCATAGAGCAGGCCCTCGCGCAGCCCCCGGTCCGCGACGCTGAGCCGGTCGGTGGGCCAGGCCCGGAGGAGCGCCTGCAGGATCGCCGCCCCCGACATGATCAGCGTCTGCCGGTCGCGCCCGATCCGCGGGTCGCGCCGCCGCCCCTCGGGGCCGAGCGCGAGGTATTGCGAGATCACGGCATCGATCTGGTCGGAGGTCATCCGGAGCCCGTCGACCTTGTTGCGGTCGTAGCGGCGCAGGCCCAGGTGGCTCGCCGCCACGGTCGTGACGGTGCCGCTCGTGCCGATGATCTGGAAGCCCTCGCGCGCCTGGTCCGCGGCGTCCACGTAGGGCGAGAACTCGGCCAGCTGCTCCTCGAAATACCAGCTCATCAGCGCGAAGCGCGCGCCGTCGTCGGCCACGTCGGCATACATGTCCTTCAGCGTCGCGACGCCGAGCGGGATCGAGATCCAGTCCACCACCTTGGCGCGGGGGAAGATCGTCTCCTCGTGGTCGAAGCCCTGGTGGAGCCGCATGATCGCGCGCGGCCGGTCGGGGCGCGGCACGCGGGAGAGGTCGATCCACACGAGTTCGGTCGAGCCGCCGCCGATGTCCACGACGAGAAGCTGCTCCGTCCGCGTCGAGACCAGAGGCGCGCAGGAGACGACGGCGAGGCGCGCCTCCTCCTCGGGCTGGATGATCTCGAGCGCGAGGCCGGTGTCGCGCTTCACCAGCGCGATGAACTCGGCGGCGTTGGTGGCCCGCCGGCAGGCCTCGGTCGCGACCAGGCGCATCCGCTCGACGCGGTGCTTGTCGAGCTTCTTGCGGCAGATCTTGAGCGCGCCCACGGCACGGGCCATCGAGGCACGCCCGAGCCGGCCCGAGGCCTCGAGCCCCTGCCCGAGCTGAACCGACTTCGAGAACGAATCGACCACGTGGAGCTGGTTGCCCTTGGGCTGGGCGATCAGCATCCGGCAGGAATTCGTGCCGAGGTCGAGCGCGGCGTAGAGATCGGCCGGATCGGGCCTGTCGGCGAAGGCCGGACGGCGTTCCGTGGGCGGGGCGAACCCGGGCGCGAGCGGCTCCACGGGGCGCGGGAACGGACCGGCACCGGCGGAGCGGTCCTCCGACATGTGGTGCCTCCTTGATCATGTGTCGGACCCAATCTACGCGCTCGGGGGCGGCGCGACAATATGTACCCGGGAGCGGGACGCCCGCGCGACCTGAGGCGTCCTCAACTTCTTCATGAGAATTTTGGGCCCTGGCCGCCCTCGCCCGGAGACCGCGGGACGCCTATGAATCCGGCGTCCGGGTCGCTCCCGCTTCGGTTCATGTCGAAAACGGCCCCGGACGGTCATGGAGCTGCCCCTATGGTGCGGCCGAACCGCGGCGCCCGTTGCGCCGCGCGCGGAGGAAGCGATGCCCGCCCGAACGACCGGCGACACCCCCGAGGTCACCCATGTCGTGACCCATGTCTACTGGCGGGACATCCCCGCGCAGGTGATCGTGGGCAAGGGTCGCCGGGGCGCCAAGGCGCCCCTGCCCGAGCGTTTCGAGCAGGCCATCGACCGCGTCGCCATGAAGATCGGCGCGCGCGACGAGGATGCCTATCTCCGCGAATGGCGCCGGGTGGCGGTGGGCGAGATGGAGGGCGAGCCCTCCGCGATCGCGGCCGCCGAGGCCGCGCGTCTCGACGCCCTCTACGATGCGGCCGCGCTGAAGCGGCTCGTCGAGGCCGACGGGTTCGACCCCGCGGCGCGCAGCGCATGACACGGGCCTGACTTGGCCGCCATCTGGGAGACGATCATGGCCCTTCTGTCCTTCCGCAAGACCGCCGCGGCGCCCGCGACGCCGAACCTGGCGATCCCGGCGCTTCTCGAGGGCTACTCGATCGAGGTGATGCCGCGCACCGCCGAGAAGGTCGCCGATTTCCGCGCGCTCCTTCCCGCGGGCACGCGCGTCTACATCGCCCATATCGACGGCACCGGGATCGCCGACATGGTGGCGACCGCGCGGCGCCTGCGCGCCGAGGGCTTCGAGCCCATGCCGCATTTCCCCGCGCGCTCGATCCCCGACCGGGCCACGCTCGCCGACTGGATCGCGCGCTACCGGGGCGAGGCGGACGTGCGCCAGGGCCTGATCCTCGCTGGCGGCATCGCGACGCCGCGCGGAGAGTACCACGCCTCGATGCAGCTCCTCGAGACGGGCCTCTTCGACGGGTTCGACCGTCTCCATGTCGCGGGCCACCCCGAGGGCAACCGCGACATCGATCCGGCGGGCGGCGAGGCCGAGGTCATGGCCGCGCTCCGCTGGAAGCAGGACTTCGCGAACCGCTCGGACGCGGGTTTCGCCATCGCCACGCAGTTCGCCTTCGAGGCAGGCCCCGTCGTCGCCTGGGCCGGGCGTCTGTCGGCCGCCGGGATTTCCATGCCGGTCCATCTCGGCGTCGCGGGCCCCGCGAAGTTGCAGACCCTCATCAAGTTCGCCATCGCCTGCGGCGTCGGCGCCTCGCTCGGCGTCCTGCAGAAGCGTGCCAAGGACGTCTCGAAGCTCGTCAAGCCGATGGAGCCGACCGAACTTCTGTCCGATCTCGCCGCCGCGAAGGCCGCGGGCCGCGCGACGAACATCGAGCGCATCCACTTCTTCCCCCTCGGCGGCATCGCGGCCAATGCCGAGTGGGCCATCGCCCATGGCGGCGCGGCCGCCCGGCCCGCCAATGCAGCCTGACACGGAGAGCCAATGACCCGCACCGTCATCGAATCGGCCACACGGACCACGATCATCGGCTTCGACCAGCCGTTCTGCGTGATCGGGGAGCGGATCAATCCGACCGGCCGCAAGATCCTGAACGAGGAACTGGAGCGCGGCGACTATTCCCGCGTCGAGGCCGACGCCGTCGCGCAGGTCGAGGCCGGCGCCACCGTGCTCGACGTGAACTCGGGCGCGGTCTTCTCCAACAAGATGGGCGAGGATGCGCGCTACGCCGACAACAACTTCGTCGAGCCGATGCTGATGCCGGAACTCGTGCGCGTCGTGCAGGCGGTGACGGATTGCCCGCTCTGCATCGACTCGTCGGTCCCCGGCGCCCTCCAGGCCGGTCTCGAGGCCGCGACCGGCCGCCCGCTGGTGAACTCCGTCACCGGCGAGGAGGAGCGGCTGGAGGTCGTGCTGCCGCTGGTGAAGAAGTACAACGTGCCCGTGGTCGCGATCTCGAACGACGACACCGGGATCTCCGAGGACCCGGACGTGCGCTTCGCGGTGGCGAAGAAGATCGTCGAGCGCGCGGCGGATTTCGGCATCCCGGCCCACGACATCGTGGTCGACCCCCTCGTCATGCCGATCGGCGCGATGCGGACGGCGGGCCTGCAGGTCTTCACGCTGGTGCGCCGGCTGCGGGAGGAGCTCGGCGTCAACACGACCTGCGGCGCCTCCAACATCTCCTTCGGGCTGCCGAACCGCCACGGGATCAACAACGCCTTCCTGCCCATGGCCTACGGCGCGGGCATGACGAGCGCCATCATGAACCCCGTGGCCCTGCCCGTGGGGCCCAAGAAGATCGCCGAGAAGCGCGCCGAGGTCGAGGCCGCCGGCGTGATGCTGCCGCCCGACATGGATGACGAGACCTTCGTGAAGCTCTTCGGCCTCGGCTCGACCAGGCCCC
>NZ_JBQLZP010000488.1:0-2557 GCF_052168335.1 Roseicyclus sp.
CCCCCCTGCGGGGCATGGGCATCGGGATCGACTGCCTCACCCTCGCCGAAGCCGGACGCGCGGTTCTCGAGGCGGGCGGCCAGCGCGAGGAGGTGGGGCACCACCTCGTCCGCCTGCGCCTGGCTCTCGATGCCGGGCGGGCCTTCGGCGAGGGTGAGGCAGTCGATCCCGATGCCCATGCCCCGCAGGGGGGCGATGGCGGCCTCGATGCCCGTCGTGACGGTCTCGCTCGAGTTCGGGTTGATGACGAAGAGCGTCATGGCGCGGGCTGCATCGCCTCCTGGATCTCGATCTGGTAGCCCTCGGGGTCCTCGAAGACGAAGGCGCGGATGCCGATGCGGTCGTTCTCGAAGAGCCGCGAGAGGCCCGGAAGCGCGAGGCCCTGCGCGTAGGCGTACCATGCATCGACGTCCGGAACGCGGATGCAGAGCTGCACGGGGCGCGTCTCGGCCCAGCGGTGCATGCCCTTCGCCTCGTCCACGAGGCCGACATGGGCGCCGTCGCAGATGCGCATGATCTTGGCGAGATCGCCCTGGTCGATGGCGAGGGGGAAGCCCATCACGTCGCGGTAGAAGGCTTCGGCCCGCGCGAGGTCCTTGTAGTAGAGGAAGGTGATGGCGAGGAGGTTCGGGCCTTCGGGGCGGGTCATCGCGGTCTCCCTGTGAGGTCTGCGGGGCGGGTGCCGATGGCCGCGCGGTGCAGCCGGCGTCCCGCGCCGGGCCGGCCGAGCCAGGCGCCGTCCTCCACGATGGTCGCGCCGCGCAGGAGGACGCGGACGGGCCAGCCGCGGAGGGTCGTGCCCTCGAAGGGGTTGTAGCCCACGTTGTCGTGGAGGTCGTCGGCGCCGCAGGTATGGGTGCGTTCGGGGTCCCAGAGGACGAGGTCGGCGTCCATGCCGGGCGCGATGGCGCCCTTGGCCGGCAGACCGTAGAGCCGTGCGGGGGCGGTCGCGGTCAGTTCGGCGAAGCGGGCGAGGCCGAGGCGCCCGCGGCTGACCATCGCGTCGAAGAGGAGGGGAAGGCGCAGCTCGAGCCCCGGCATCCCGTTCGCGATGGCGGGGAAGGGGGCGTCCGGTCCAGCCGAGAGCTTGCCCGTCTCGTCGAAGCGGTAGGGGGCGTGGTCGGACGAGATCACCTGGAGGTCGCCGAGCGCGAGCGCCTGCCAGAGCGCCTCCTGGTCGGCGACACTGCGCTGCGGCGGCGAGCACATCCACTTCGCGCCCTCGAGGCCGGGGCGGTCGAGCACCTCCTCGGTCTGGAAGAGGTAGTGGGGGCAGGTCTCGGCCCAGACGGGGGCGCCGCGGGCGCGGGCGGCGCGGATCTCGGCGGCGGCCTCGGCGGTCGAGACGTGGAAGATCATCACCGGCGCGCGGGCGGCCTCGGCGAGGCGGCACATGCGGGCGACGGCCTCGATCTCGGCTTCGCGGGGGCGCGAGGCGGCGTGGTCGATCGGCCGGGTGCGGCCCTCGACCAGCAGGCGGGCGCGGGCGGCGGCGATGATCGCGTCGTTCTCGGCGTGGATGCAGGTGAGCGCGCCGGCCTCGCGGGCGATGGTGAGCGCGCGCAGGATCTGCCCGTCGTCGAGGCCGATGTTGTAGGTCGTGAAGACCTTGAGCGAGCGGTGGCCCTCGGCGATCAGGGCCGCGAGGTCGGCCTCGAATTCCGGCGCCCCGGGGTCGGCGAGGATGAGGTGGAAGGCCCAGTCGACCGCCGCCCCGCGCGCGCCCCGCGCGGCGTAATCGGCGGCGGCGTCCTTCAGGCGCTGGCCCTGCGCCTGCGCCGCAAAGGATATGAGGCTGGTCGTGCCCCCCATCGCGGCCGAGCGCGTGGCGGTCTCGAACGTGTCGGCGTTCATCAGGCCCATGCCCGACATCTGCTCGTTGTGGCAGTGCGGATCGACGCCGCCGGGCGTGACGATCAGGCCGCCCGCGTCGATGGTCTCGCGCCCGGCGATGCCGGTGCCGAGGGCCGCGATGCGCCCCTCCGACACGGCGATGTCCATCGCCGCCACGCAGCCCGGCGTGACGACGCAACCTCCCTTGATGACGAGATCGTGGACCATCCCGGGCCGACCATGATCCAGCCCTCGCGGCGTGTCCAGTGGGGCGCTTTACAGGGGGCTGCCCGGAATGCCAGATGCCGCGACGGCGGCGGAGGCGGGCATGGCGCGGGCGGTGATGATCCAGGGGACGGGCTCGAACGTGGGCAAGTCGCTGCTCGTCGCGGGGCTCTGCCGGGCGGCGCGGCGGCGCGGGATCGACGTGGCGCCTTTCAAGCCGCAGAACATGTCGAACAACGCCGCCGTGACGGTGGACGGCGGCGAGATCGGGCGGGCGCAGGCGGTGCAGGCGCGGGCCGCGGGCCTGCCGCCGCACACGGACATGAACCCGGTGCTCCTGAAGCCCGAGACCGACACCGGCGCGCAGGTCGTGGTGCAGGGAAGGCGCCTCGGCCGGGCGGAGGCGCTGGATTACGGCGCGCTGAAGCCGCGCCTGATGGCGGCGGTGCTGGAGAGCTTCGGACGGCTGAAGTCGCGCCACTACCTCGTCATCGTCGAG
>NZ_JBQLZP010000489.1:0-6945 GCF_052168335.1 Roseicyclus sp.
AAGCTCAGGTCCGGCGCGAAGAAGACCAGGAGCGCGGCCCACCACGGCAGGACCTCCGGCCCGGCCAGGTAGAGCAGCGCCGACGCGACGAGGACGAGCGCCCCCTCGGCGCGCTGCCAGCGGACACAGCAGATCATCGGCGGCTCCTCCCCTCGGGGGCCGCGCTCAGGCCACCTCGCGCCCGAGCCCGGCGGTGTAGATCTCGAACCAGTCCTCGCGCGACAACTCCACGCCCGCCGCCACGGACAGCCTGCGGATGCGGTCGAGCGAATTCGTCCCCATCACCGGCAGGATCTTGGCGGGATGCCGGAGGAGGAAGGCCACGGCGACATCCGCCGGGTCCACCCCCCGGTCGGTGCCGAGCCGCGTCAGCACCTCGCGCACGCGCGTCCCCTCCGCCCCGAAGAGGCGCCCGCCGGCCAGCGGCGACCACGCCATGACCGGATGGCCGTGGCGCTGGTGGAAGGCGAGATCGCCGTTGGTGAACGGGTCGAGATGCATCACCGACAGCTCGATCTGGTTGGTGGCGAGCGGCGTCGACATCGCCGATTGCAGAAGCTCCCAGTCCCAGGGCCGGAAATTCGAGACGCCGACGGCCCGCACCTTTCCGGCCGCGACCATTTCGTCGAGCGCGCGCCCCGTCTCCTCGTGGTCCATCAGCGGGTCGGGCCGGTGGACGAGGAGGAGGTCGATCCGGTCGGTGGCCATGTCCTTCAGCGAGGTCTCCACCGCCTGGCGGAGATAGGGCGCGCTCGTGTCGTAGTGCTTGACCCGCGCGCCCGAGTTGCGGCCGATGGGCGCGACGATGTCGAACTTCGTCACCAGCTCCACCCGGTCGCGGAGGCCCGGGCTCGCCCGGAAGGCGGCGCCGAGCAGCGCCTCCGCCCCGTAGGCGCCGTAGATGTCGGCCTGGTCCATCGTGGTGATGCCCTGCGCGTGGCAGGCCTCGACCTTGGCCTCGACATGGGCGGGCGAGGTGTCGGCGTCGTCGCCGAGGCGCCACATGCCGTAGACGATGCGGGAGAACTCGAGGCCTCCGACTGCGATCCGGTCCATCAGCGTCTCACTCCTGTTCCGAGGGGCGTTGCGGGGGTCGATGCGGGCACGCGGCCATAGGCCTGCGGCAGCGAGCAGGTCGCGAGCTCCGGCATGACGAGGCGGCCGAAATGGCGGCATTCGTCGAGATGCGGGTAGCCCGAGAAGATGAAGGCGCGGATGCCCATCCTGCGGTACTCCTCGATCTCCGAAAGGACCTGGTCGGCCGAACCCACGATCGCCGCGCCGCAACCCGAGCGCGCGCGGCCGATGCCGGTCCAGAGGTGCCGCTCGACATAGCCGAACTGGTCGGCGAGCTCGCGCGCGCGCGCCTGGTGGCTCACGCCGAGCGAGCCCGAGTCATGCGCCCGCTCGCGGATCAGCTTGCCGAGCTCGTCGTCGAGCTTCGAGACGAGGTGCTCGGCATACTCGCGCGCCTCCTGCTCGGTGTCGCGCACGATGACGTGGACGCGGAGGCCGTAGTCGAGCGTGCGTCCATATCTTTCAGCCACTTCGTTGACGGCCTTCATGCGCTCGGCGATCTGCTCCTTGGGCTCGGGCCACATCAGGTAGACGTCGCAGTGCTGGCCGCAGAGTTCCAGCGCATCGGGCGAATAGCCCCCGAAGTAGAGGAGCGGCCCGCCGGTCTGGAAAGGCTTGGCCGGATCGGTCCAGACACCTTTGAAGTCATAGACTTCGCCGGTGTAGTTGATCTGGTCTTCGGTCCAGGCCTGTTTCAGGATCTCCACCACCTCGCGCGAGCGGCGGTAGCGCAGCGCGCTGTCCGCCTTCTCGCCGGGGAAGTCGGAGGAAATGATGTTCACCGTCAGCCGCCCCTCGAGCATGTGGTCGAGCGTGGCGATGGTGCGCGCCAGCATGATCGGCTGCATCTCGCCGCAGCGGACGGCAGCCAGCAAGTTGATCCGCTCGGTCACCTGGCTGCCGGCGGCCACGAAGGACAGCGTGTCCTGCCCGACCTGGTAGGACGAGGGGCAGAGGATGTTGCGGAAGCCCTGGCGCTCCGCCTCCTTCAGGATCGCCGAGCAATGCGCCCAGGACGAGCGCAGGTCGCCCTCGGGCACACCCAGAAAGCGGTAGTCGTCGGAGCAGAGGGCCGCGAACCAGGACACCTCGGCGGCATCGAGATCGGGGGACGTGATGGGAACGACGGTCATGTCTCGCGCGGGCCTCCCTTCCCGAAGCGGATGAACGCCTCTTGCGTAGCGCCGCCGAGCTGGTAGATCAATGGTATAACAATCGCGCTGCCACGGAAGGGAGGCCGGGGCCCGCATGACCGCCGCACCCGCCATGGCCGAGCCCGATCCGGGCGCCCTGCCCGCCTATCTCCGCATCGCCGAGCGCCTGACGATCGACATCGGCGCGGGCCGCCTCGCCGCGGGCACGCGCCTGCCGCCCGAGCGGCGCATGGCCGAGGCGCACGGCGTCTCGATGATGACGCTGCGCAAGGCGCTGGCCGTGGTGACGGAGCGCGGTCTGATCGAACGGCGGCAAGGCTCGGGCAACTACGTGCGCGCCGCGCGGCGCGACGTGGGGACCTACGCGCTCTTCCGGCTCGAGGCGGTGCCCGATGGCGGCGGGCTGCCGACCGCGCGGCTCCTGTCGCTCGAGACCCTGCCGAAGCCCGAGGGCTCGCCCCTCGCCGGCGATCTGGCCACGCGGCTCCGGCGCATCCGCTCGCTCGACGGCCTGCCGGTGGCGGTGGAGGAGATCTGGCTCGACGCCCGCTTCGGCCCGCTCCGGCCCGAGCAGGTCTCGGAATCGCTCTACCGCACCTATGCCGAGCGGCTCGACCTCGTCATCGGCCACGCCGAGGACCGGGTGAGCGCAGCACCCCTGCCCGACTGGACGCCGCGCGACTTCCACCGCGCGCCGGGGCATCCGATGGGGCTTGTCGAGCGGCGGAGCTTCGATCAATACGGCGCCCTGGCGGAGACGTCCCGGACCTGGTTCGACCCCGAGCGCGCACGCTATTTCGCGAGGGTGCCATGACCGCGCCCCGCGCACGTCCGAGGGAGGAAGGAACGGGATGACCCGATACGGCATCGTCGGCTGCGGCATGATGGGGCAGGAACACATCCGCAACATCGCGCTCCTGCCGGAGGCGGAGATCGCGGCCTTCGTCGAGCCCGACGAAGGCATGGCGGCGGCGACGCGGACGCTGGCGCCGGGGGCCACGTCCTGCCCCGACCTGCCGGGCCTCCTGGCGCGGAACGACGTGGACGCGCTGGTCATCGCCTCGCCCAACCACATGCATATCCCCCAGCTCAGGACCGTGGCGGCGACGCGGCCCCTGCCGGTGCTGGTCGAGAAGCCGCTCTTCACCCGGCGGCAGGACGAGGCGGCGCTCCGCGAGATCGCGCGGGACTTCCCCGCGCCGATCTGGGTCGCGATGGAATACCGCTACATGCCGCCCATCGCCCGCTTCCGCGAGATGGCCGAGGCGGCCACGGGCGGCATCCGGATGCTGACGATCCGCGAGCACCGCTTCCCCTTCCTGCCGAAGGTCGGCGACTGGAACCGCTTCAACCGCAACACCGGCGGCACGCTGGTCGAGAAGTGCTGCCACTTCTTCGACCTCATGCGCCTCATCCTGCGGGACGAGCCCGTGCGCGTCATGGCGAGCGCGGGACAGGCCGTGAACCACCTCGACGAGCGCTACGGCGGCGAGGTGCCCGACATCTGGGACCACGGCTACGTCATCGTGGACTTCGCGAAGGGAGCGCGCGCGATGCTGGAGCTCTGCATGTTCGCCGAAGGCTCCGACTACCAGGAGGAGATCTCGGCCGTGGGGCCCGAGGGCAAGCTCCAGGCCTTCGTGCCGGGGCCCACGCGGTTCTGGAACTTCGACATCGGCCCGCATCCCGTGCCGCACCTGATCGTCAGCCCGCGCCAGCCCACTGGGCCGCGGCGCATCGACATCCCCGTGGACCCCGCGCTTCTTGCGGCGGGCGACCACAACGGCGCGACCTACTACCAGCACCGCGGCTTCCTCGAGACGGTGCGGACGGGTCGGCGGCCCGAGGTCACGCTCGAGGACGGCGCGAGGGCCGTGCGCATCGGCCTCGCCGCGCAGGAATCGGCCGCCACGGGCCAGGCGGTGACGCTCTGAGCATGGCGGGGCGGCTCGACATCGGCATCGACGGCGGCGGCACGGGCTGCCGCGTCGCGCTGTCGGTGGATGGCGGCCCGGTCACGGAGACGCGGGGCGGCCCCGCCAACATCGTCACCGATCCGGCGGCGGCCGAGGCCGCGATCCGCGAGGCGGTGATCGAGGCGCTCGCGCAGCACGGCCTCGGCCTCGACGACATGCGCAGCGCGCGGGTCTGCGCCGGGCTCGCGGGCGGGCGGCTTCCGGGCGTCGCGGATGCCTTCGCCACGCGCCTGCCCTTCCTGGCGTACGTCGTCGATGACAGCGTCACCGCGCTCGAGGGCGCGCTCGGCGGGGCGGAGGGGTCGCTCGCGAGCCTCGGGACCGGCTCCTTCTTCGTCCGCAAGACGGCGGACGGCGTGCGGCATGTCGGCGGCTGGGGCTTCCACCTCGGCGACGAGGGCTCGGCCGCCTGGCTCGGGCGGCGCGCGCTGTCGCTCGCGCTCCGCGTCGCGGACGGGCGGCTGCCGCCCGACCCGCTCGCCGCGGCGCTGATGGAGGCCGCCCCGCCAAACCCCGTGCTCTTCGCCCGAGGGGCCAGCCCCGGCGACTTCGCGCAGGTCGCCCGCGTCGTGCTCGCCCATGCGGAAACGCCGCTCGGCCAACGGCTGATCGGCGAGGTCATGGCCGCGCTCGAGGAGGGGCTGGCGGACCTCGACCACACGCCCGGCGCGCCCCTCGTCGTGACCGGAGGGCTCGGCGACCTCCTCGCGCCGCATCTGCCCGCGACCCTGCGCGAGGGGCTGAGGCCCGCGCTCGGCCGCCCGCTCGACGGGGCACTGGCGCTCGCGCGGGGGCTGCCGTGAAGTTCCGCGGCGTGGACCTCCTCGACGGCGAGGGCTGGCGGCGCGGCGTCGACATCGACGTGGCCGAGGGCCGCATCGCCGCGATCCGTCCGGGCCGCGCGCGCGACGGCGCCCCGGTGCTCTGCCCCGCGCCTCTGGACCTCCAGGTGAACGGCGGCGGCGGCAGGATGCTCGGCGCGTGCGAAAGCCCCGGCGACGTGCTCGAGATTCTCGCCGCGCACCGCCGCCTCGGGACGGGCGGCATCCTGCCCACGCTGATCTCCGACACGCCCGAGATCACCGCCCGCGTCGTCCGCCTGGTCGAGACCGCGCGCCGCGCCGACAGCGGCATCCTCGGCCTCCACCTCGAGGGGCCGCACATCGCCACGCCCGGCGCCCACGACCCCACGCGGCTGCGGGACATGACGGCGGAGGACGTGGCCCGCGCCATCGAGGCGAAGTCGCGCACCGGCGCGCTGATGATCACGCTCGCCCCCGAACGCGCCACGACGGCGCAGATCGGCGAGTTGGCCCGCGCCGGGATCGTCGTTTCCCTCGGCCACAGCGCCTGCACCTGCGAGGCGGCGGAGGCGGCCTTCGCCGCGGGCGCGCGCATGGCCACGCATCTCTACAACGCCATGTCGGGCCTCCATCACCGCGCGCCCGGCCTCGTCGGGGCGGCGCTGACGCGGGCTGAGGTCTTCGGCCTCATCCCCGACGGCCACCACGTCGCCGACGCGGCGCTGAAGGTTGCGCTCGCCGCGCGGCCCGAGGGCGCGATCCCGGTCTCCGACGCCATGGCCGTGACCGGGACGAGCCGCGAGAGCTTCGTCCTCTCGGGGCGCGAGGTCCACCGCCGCGACGGCCGCCTGACGCTCGGCGACGGCACGCTCGCGGGCGCCGACATCAGCCTGATGCAGGGCCTACGCCACATCGCGCGGGTGACGGGGCGGCCGCTCGCCGAGGTCATGCCGATGGGCTTCGACCGTCCGCACCGCCTTCTGACCGGCACGCCGAACCGGCTGGCCGAGGGATCGCCCGCACGCCTGATCCACATCGACGGCGACCGTGTCGAGGGCTTCGACGGCCACGCCTGGCACATCCTGAGGCCCGTGGCCTAGACCGACATTCCCACGAGCCGCCCGATCGCTCCGGTGGCCGCCATCGCGATCACGCCCCAGAGGAGGACGCGCCCCGCCGCCCGGAGCCGCGGCGCCCCGCCCGCATGCGCCCCGAGCGCGTCGGCCTGCGTCAGCTGCGCGGCGACCCGCCCCGCCAGCTCCGCGTCGAGGCCGCGCGCCATCCAGATGCCCTTCAGCTCGGCCAGCTCCGCCTCCGGCCGCGCCGTCAGCTCCGCCCGCTCGCGCTCCACGTCGGCGCGCTCCACGTCCGCCTGCGAGGAGACCGAGACGTATTCCCCCGCCGCCACGCCCCGCCCCGGCGGCCGGCTCACACCGGCAGCCTGATCTTGCCCGGGTTGAAGATGTTGAGCGGGTCGAGCCCCGCCTTGATCGCCGCCATCGCCGCCATCGCGCCGGGTCCGAGCTCCTTCTCGAGATAGGGCGCCTTGCCCTGCCCGATCCCGTGCTCGCCCGTGCAGGTTCCGTCCATCGAGATGGCGAGCTCGTTCAGCCAGCCCACGAAATGCTCGGCCCGCGCCACCTCCTGCCCGTCCTCCGTGTCGATGAGGAGGAGCACGTGGAAGTTCCCGTCGCCCACATGCCCCACGACCGGCGCGATGAAGCCCAGCTCCGCCGTCTTCTCCTGCGCCGCCGTCACGCAATCGGCGAGCCGCGAGACCGGCACGCAGACATCGGTGGAGATCCCGCGCGCCCCGGGCCTGAGCGCGAGGCTCGCCCAGTAGGCGTCGTGGCGCGCCTGCCAGAGGCGGTTGCGCTCCTCCTCGCGCGTGGTGAAGACGAAGCCGGTGCCGCCGAAATCCGCCGCGATGGCGCC
>NZ_JBQLZP010000490.1:0-1107 GCF_052168335.1 Roseicyclus sp.
GTGTCGGGTCGGCAGCGGGGGGCCGGGCACCGGGTGCGCCCGCCGGGAGCGGCGCTCCGGTGGCGTTTGCCGGGAGCCGCGGGGGTCGTGCGGCGGGTGCGCGGAGGGTGATGGGGCTGCGTGGCGAAGCGCGCCGCCGGGCGTGACGCAGGCGGGGCCGTTCCGAGCGTCCAGCGGCACGGGGTGAACGTGTCGGGTCGGCAGCGGGGGGCCGGGCACCGGGTGCGCCCGCCGGGAGCGGCGCCCCATTGGCGTTTGCCGGGAGCCGCGGGGGACTTGCGGCGGGTGGGCGGAAGGTGTCGGGTTTGCGCGCCATCACGTGCCTCCGAGCGTGAAGAGAAAGGCGGCGATGTCGCGGGCCTCGGGTTCGGTCACGCCGAGGTCGGGCATGGCGGTCGCGGGCGAGTGCGCGGTCGGATCGACGATCCAGCGCACGAGGCCGCCCGGTTCGTTCGGCAGCACGCCCCCCACGTAGGCGCGGGTCGCGAGCCCCTCGAGCGACGGGCCGACCGAGCCGCGCGCGCCGCGGATACCGGGGATCTCGTGGCAGGCGCCGCAGCCATGGGCGACGATCAGCTCGGCCCCGCGCGCCGGGTCGCCGTCGTGGACCCCGCGCGCCACGGCGCGCCAGTCGGGGTCGGTCTCGCCGGCGCGGAGAAACCATTGGCGGACGTCGCGGGCGGGCTCGGCCAGGGCGGTCCAGGCGGCGGCGAAGACCGCGTCGCCGGGCGAGACGCCGGGGCGCAGCGCCGACCAGACCATGGCCAGGACGACCGCGAGGAGGGCGAGGAAGCCCAGGATGTATGTGCCCGCCTGCCGCACGGGCTCAATCGTCCCCGGAGGAGACGGTGGTGCTGGGCGCGATGGCCTCGCCGTCGTCGCGCTCCCGCTCCGGCGGACGCACCCGGGCGTAGTATTCGGACACCGCGCGCATGTCCTCCTCGGTCATCTGGCGGGCGATGGAGGACATGACGTTCATCGCGTCGTTGTCGCGCACGCCCTCGGCCCAGAGCTCGAGCTGGTGCTGCATGTAGGTGGCGTATTGCCCGGCGAGGTAGGGAACGGTGGGCGGCAGCCCGGTGCCCTGCGGCCCGTGGCAGTTCACGC
>NZ_JBQLZP010000491.1:0-3514 GCF_052168335.1 Roseicyclus sp.
GGCAAGCTCCTCCTCGATCATCTGCGCGATGTCGCCGCCGGTGTCCCCCCGCTCGGGCAGGCCGCGAAGCGCGACCCAGGCGTCCTCGAGGATCTCGTCCTCCTCGTCCACGATCAGCGCGACGATGACGATGCCGTTGAGCGCGAGCTTCATCCGGTCGCGGATGACGCCGTCGAAGGCCCCGATCAGCGCCGAGCCGTCGAGATAGGTCCGCCCGACCTCGATATGCTCGACGACGCCGGGCTTGTTGCCCGAGAGCTCGACCATCATGCCGTTCGCGGCAACGATCCCGTCCATGCCCCGGCCGATGGCGAGGCGCGCGTGCTCGCGCAGGTGCCGGAACTCGCCGTGGTTCGGCACCAGGATCTGCGGGCGCAGGAGGTCCTGCATCGCCTCGAGGTCGGGGCGGTTGGCGTGGCCCGAGACATGGTAGAAGCCCGCCTGCTCGTCCACCACCTCGACCCCGATCTCGGCCAGCGCGTTCTGGATGCGCCCCACCGCGACCTCGTTGCCGGGGATGGTCTTGGACGAGAAGAGGAAGAGGTCGCCCTCGCGCAGTTCGTGCCCGAGATAGCTGCCGCGCGACAGCGCCGCCGAGGCCGCGCGCCGCTCGCCCTGGCTGCCGGTGACGATCAGCATGAGGTTCTCGCGCGGGATCTCCGTCGCCTCCTCGGGGCTGAGCGTGCGGGGGAAGTCCGTGAGCACGCCCGCCTCCACCGCCGCCGTCACCATGCGCTTCATCGCCCGCCCGAGCAGGCAGATCGACCGCCCGTTGGCGCGGCCCGCTTCGGCCAGCGTCTTCAGCCGCGCGACGTTCGAGGCGAAGGTGGTCGCCACGACCATGCCCTTCGCGCCCGCGATCAGCTTGCCGATGGGCTCGGGGAGCTGGCTTTCCGAGCGGCCGGGATGGCGCGAGAAGACATTGGTGGAATCGCAGATCATCGCGCGGACGCCGCCGTTCGCGATCTCGCGGAACATCTCCTCGTCGAAGGGCTCGCCCACGACGGGGTCGTGGTCGATCTTGAAGTCGCCGGAGTGGACGACGCGCCCCGCCGGCGTGTCGATGACGAGGGCCGCGCTCTCGGGGATGGAGTGCGAGACGGGGGCGAACTGCACCCGGAAGGGGCCGGCCTCGGTCACGGTCGGCCAGGGCTCGACCACGCGGACCTCGGCGGGGTCCTGGCCCGTCTCCTCCAGCTTGCGCATGGCGTGGATCGCGGTGAAGCGGCGGCAGTAGATCGGGGCGCGCAGCTTCGGCCAGAGGTGGCCGATCGCGCCCACATGGTCCTCGTGGGCATGGGTGATGAAGATGCCGTCGATCCGGTCGCGCCGCTCCTCGAGCCAGGAGATGTCGGGCAGGATCAGGTCGACGCCCGGCTGGCCGTCCATGTCGGGAAAGGACACGCCCATGTCCACGACCATGAGGCGCTCCTTGCCCTGCGGTCCGTAGCCGTAGACGTAGCAATTCATCCCGATCTCCCCCGCGCCTCCGAGGGGGAGGTAGATCAGCCGGTCGCGATCCTTCATGTGATGCCCTGGTCCCTGTTGTGTCTGTGGATGACCGTCAGGCCATGCATGGTCAGATCGTCCTCGATCCCGTCGAACAGCACATCGCCCTGCGAGAACAGGGATGCAAGCCCCCCCGTCCCGATGATGCGCATGGGTTTCTCGTACTCGCCCCGGATGCGGTCGCAGATGCCCCGCACGAGACCCACGTAGCCCCAGAACACGCCCGACTGCATGCAGGCGACGGTGTTGGTGCCGATCACCTGCTGCGGCTTGGTGACGTCCACGTGGGGCAGCGCGGCGGCGGCGTGGTGCAGCGCCTCGAGGCTGAGGTTCACGCCCGGCGCGATCACCCCGCCCACGTAGGCGCCGTCATGGGCCACCACGTCGAAGGTCGTGGCGGTGCCGAAGTCCACCACGATGAGGTCGCCGCCGTGCCGGTCGAAGGCGCCCGCCGTGTTCACCAGGCGGTCGGGTCCCACCTGCGTGCCCTGATCGACGCGGGGCGGCATCGGCAGCAGGCATTCGGGCTTGCCCACGACGAGGGGCCGCGTGTTGAAGTAGCGGTCGCAGAGCACGCGGAGATTGAAGACGACGCGCGGCACGGTCGAGGAGATGATGCACTCCGAGATGTCGATGTCGATCTTCCGGTGCGCCATCAGCGTCGAGAACCAGACGAAGTACTGGTCCGCCGTCCTCTGGTGCTCGGTCGCGGTCCTGAGCGTGCAGAGGAAGCGCTCGCCGTCCCAGACGCTGAAGACCGTGTTGGTGTTGCCGCAATCGATGCAGAGCAGCATGTGCCGTCCCTTCTGCCTCGGGGGTGGATCGTCAGAGGTCTAGAAGAAAATCTCGGCCGCGGCGATGGCCTTTCGCCCCTGCGGCGTTTCCAGAACCAGATTGCCCGCCCCGTCCACGTCGCGGAAGACGCCCGCGATCTCCTCGCGCGGCAGGCGCGCGGTGATCGTCTCGCCCAGCCGCGCGGCATGGGCGAGCCAGGCGCGGCGGACGGGCTCGAAGCCCCAGGTCGTCATCTGCCGTTCCCGCGCGTCGAAGGCGGCGGCGAGGAGGTCGAGGAACGCCTCCGGGCCGATCTCGATCCCGCCGTCGGCGCGAAGGCTCACGGGCGGCACGGCGCCGGGCTCGAGGCTCGAGGCGGGCGGCGCCCCGGCGAGGTTCACGCCGATGCCGACGACGAGGTGCGCGACGCCGCCGCGTGCGTCCGACAGGCTCTCGAGGAGGATGCCCGCGACCTTGCCGCCCTTCAGGAGCACGTCGTTCGGCCACTTGAGCGCGAGGTCGCCTCCCGCCACGCCCGCCGCGACGAAGGCGTCGCGCAAGGCCAGCGCCGCCACGAAGGAGCGCAGCGCCGCCTCCGCCGGGCCGCAGGCGGGGCGCATGACGAGGGAGGCGGCGAAGTTGCCCTCCGGCATGGCCCAGGCGCGCCCGCGCCGCCCGCGGGCGGCGGTCTGACGGAGGGCGAGGATCCATTCAGGCCCGCCGAGGCCCGGCGCGATGCGCGCGGCCTCGGCCATGGTGCTGTCGGTCTCGGCCAGGACGCGCCGCCCGACGCCTTCCGGCCAGCCGGTCATCTCAGCGCAGCAGCATCTCGGCGGCCGCGGCGGCCGGCGCCTCGATCCCGAAGAGGTTCACGAGCCCGAGCAGCATCAGCGCAGCCGAGGCCATGAGCCCGACATAGGGCAGGAGCGCGCGGCCCCGGTCGAGCCCGTCGTATTCCTTGCCGAAATACATCAGGTAGACGATCCGGAGATAGTAGTAGGCGCCGATCACCGAGGCGAGCATCCCCGCGACGGCGAGCCAGATGAGGCCCGCATCGACGGCGGCCAGCACGACGGCGTACTTGGCGAAGAAGCCCACCAGCGGCGGCACGCCCGCGAGGCTGAACATCAGCACGAGCAGCGCCAGCGCGCGCGCGGCGTCCTTCGACGCGAAGGAGGAGAGCGCGTTGATCTCGGTGATGTGGCGGCCGTCCTTCTCCATCGAGAGGATG
>NZ_JBQLZP010000492.1:0-6179 GCF_052168335.1 Roseicyclus sp.
GTCGAGCCAGAGATTGCCGCGGAAGCGGCGCGGATCGAGGCTCTGGCCGAGCTTCTGCGAGAGTGCGCGGAGCGAGGCTTCGTTGAGGATGGCGACCGAGGCGAAGGGAGCGTCGCTCATCCCCGTGACGGGGGCGCGGACGAGACCGGCGGGCGGGCGCCGGTCCTCGGGGTAGATCGGCCGGAGCCAGGCGAAGAGCGCCGCGGCGGCGCCTTCCTCCGCGGGGTCGATGGCGAGGTCCGGGCGGTCGGGGTGGGAGAGGTGGATCGTCTCGCCCTCGACGCGGGCGCGCACGGCCATGAGCGACGGCCCCTTGGCGCCGCGCAGGAAGTTGCGGCAGGCGCGCCAGCCCTCGCCGGCCTCGCCGCCCTCCTCGAGGACGGCCCAGGCGCGGTCCATCGGCAGCGGACGGTCGACCTTGAGCCCGACGTGATCCAGCCGTTCGGCCCCGATGCCCTTGATCGGATGGCGCCAGATCTGCGTCAGGCGCCAGCTCATTTGCCCTGCGGCTTCTTCCGCCTGAAGCTCGAGCGGATGTTGCCGAAGAGGTCCGGCGTGTAGCCGTGCCGCTTCATGATGATGTACTGCTGCGCGAAGGTGATGAGGTTGTTCGCGATCCAGTAGACGAGGAGGCCGCTGGCGAAGCCGCCCAGCATGAACATGAAGACCCAGGGCAGCCAGGCGAAGATCGCGGCCTGCGTCGGGTCGGTCGGCTGCGGGTTCAGCTTCTGCTGGAGCCACATGGAGATACCGAGGAGGATCGGCAGGACGCCGATGAAGATCAGCGCGAGGATGCTGGTGGGCTCGGGCGCGTCGTAGGGCAGGAGGCCGAAGAGGTTGATGATCGACGACGGGTCGGGCGCCGAGAGATCGTTCAGCCAGCCGAAGAAGGGCGCGTGGCGCAGCTCGAGCGTGACGAAGATCACCTTGTAGAGCGAGAAGAAGATCGGGATCTGGAGCAGAATGGGCAGGCAGCCCGAGGCCGGGTTCACCTTCTCCTTCTTGTAGAGCTCCATCATCTCCTGCTGGAGCTTCTGGCGGTCGTCGCCGGCGCGCTCCTTGATCTTCTCCATCTCGGGCTGCAGCTCGCGCATCCGCGCCATGGAGGCGTAGGACTTGTAGGCGAGCGGGAAGAGCGCGGCCTTCACGATCACGGTCAGCGCGATGATGGCGAGGCCCATGTTGCCGATCAGGACGTTCAGGTTGTGCAGGAGCCAGAACATCGGCTTCGTGAGGAAGTAGAACCAGCCCCAGTCGATCGAGTCGATGAAGCGGTCGATGCCGCCCTCGTCCTGGTAGTTGCGGATCGTCTCCCATTCCTTGGCGCCGGCGAAGAGCCGTGTCGTGACCTCGCCGGTCGTGCCGGGCTCGACCGAAAGGGCGGGCAGGCGGGCCTCGGTCTGGTAGATGTCGGCCGATTCCACGAAGCGGGTGACGGAGGTGAAGGGCTGGCCGTCGCCGGGGATGAGCGTGGTCATCCAGTACTTGTCGGTGAAGCCGATCCAGCCGTTGTCCTCGACCTGGAGCACCTCGGCCTGCGCGCGCTCGCGTTCGACGAAGTCCAGTTCGGTGACGTTGTCGTAGGTGATCTCGTCGAGCTGGCCGTCGGTCTTGCGGACCACGCCCTCGTGCAGGATGAAGAAGTTCTGCAGGTCGTCGGGCAGGCCGTGGCGCGCGACGATGCCGTAGGGGGCGAGGCGCACGGTCGCCTCGCCGGTGTTCTCGACGGACTGGGTCACAGTGAACATGAAGTTCTCGTCGACCGAGATCGTGCGGCGGAAGATCAGGCCCGCGCCGTTGTCCCAGACCAGCGTGATGGGGTCGGCGGTGGTCAGCGTCTCGCCGCTCTCGAGCTGCCAGGGCGTGTCGGCGCCGGGCACCTCCTCGAACGAAAGCTCGCCCGCGGGCGCCCAGCCGTAGAGCGCGTAGTAGGGATCGGGGCTGCCGGTGGGCGCGAGGAGGCGGACGATCGGGCTGTCGGGCTCGATCGTCTCGGAATAGGCGCGGAGCGACAGGTCGTCGATGCGCCCGCCCCGGAGCGAGATGGAGCCGGTCAGCTCGTCCGTCTCGATCGGGACGCGCGCGGCCTCCTCGAGCGCCACGTCGGTCATCTCGGTCGCGGTCGGCGTGGCGACGTCGCCCGCGGCGGGAGGGAGCAGCGCGATGTCCGCGCCGGTGCCATCGGTGGCGGTCTCCTCGGCCGGAATCGCGTTGGGGTCGCGGACGGGCGGCTCGGGCGGCGGGAAAAGGACGAACCAGACGAGGATCACGACCATGCTCAATGCGGTGGCCAGGATCAGGTTGCGATTCTGATCGTCCATGACGCCCCAGTTCCTCTGTCCGAAGTCACGAGGGTTCAACAGAAGGGGCCTGCAAAGGTCAAGGGGCGTTTTGGCCGCCCTGCCGCGCGGGGCCGGCCGCCGTTGCGGCGCGCCGGGCGCGCGTCATTCGGCAGGGCGCAGGATCTGCCGGAGGGCGCCGGCGCCGGTCTTCGCGGGCGCGTGCGCGGCCAGCCAGTCCAGCGTCTCGGGAAGCGGCATGGGCTTGCCGACGACGAAGCCCTGGACCCATCGGCAGCCGAGCCGTTCCAGCGTCTCGCGCTCCTGCGGGGTCTCGACGCCTTCGGCCAGCGTGGTGATGCCCATCTCGCGGCCGAGCGAAACGATCGCGCTCACGACCGCTTGCTGGCCCGCGTCCGTGTCCACGCCGATCACGAAGGAGCGATCGATCTTGATGCGCTGCACGCCGTAGCGGCGGATGGAGGCCAGCGAGGCCTGCCCGATGCCGAAATCGTCGAGGTCGATGCCCACGCCCTGGCTGCGAAGCGCCGCGAGCGTGGCGACCACGGAATCGTCGCCTGCGTCGGCGGCGACCGTCTCGAGCACCTCGACGATCAGGCGCCCGGGCTGCAGGTCGTGGCGGTCGAGGTCCCAGGCGACCTGCTCGGCATAGGTGGGATTGCGCAGCTCCTCGGCCGAGGCGTTGACGGAGACGGTGATCCCCTCGCCGCCCGACCGGTCGAAACACTTCAGCGCGGCGATCGCGCCCGCGCGGACGGCGGTGCCGAGCGCCTCGATCTGCCCGGCCTCGGCCACGGCGTCGAGGAAGCGGCCCGGGCCGAGGAGGCCGAGCCTCGGGTGCTGCCAGCGCGCGAGCGCCTCGAACCCCGCCACCGCGCCGGTGCGGGCGTCGATCTGCGGCTGGAACCACGCCAGGATGGCGCCGCTGGCGAGGGCGCCGGCGACCTCTTCCGCCAGCGGAGAGCCGGTGTGGCGGAGAGCCATCCGTCCCGGCACGTGGGCGCGGACCGAGTTCGGCCCGGCGAGGCGTGCGTCCTCGAGCGCGGCCTCGGCCCCGGCGAGGGTGGCGGCGGCGGCGTCCGGACCGGCCGGCCGCAATGCCGCGTGACCGGCCGAGGCGGTGAGCCGCAGGGTGGCGCCGTCGACGACGAAAGGCTCGGACAGCGCGGCGCGGAGGCGGTCGGCGATCCCTTCCCGGATGGCGAGCCGGGCCAAGGGGATCGGGTGCAGCACGACCCCGAAGCGCCCCTCCCCGATCTCGCCGAGGAGGTCGTCGCCGCGGAGCGTCCCGCGCATCCGCCGGGCGCAGTCGCGGCTCAGCCCTTCGGCGGTGTCCCCGCCCCAGCGGGCGCGGATCGCGTCCCAGTCGTCGATGGCGAGCGCCAGGCAGGCGCTGTCCATGTCGCCCGTCCCGGCGATCCGGTCCAGCATCGCGAGCAGCGCCTCCCGCCCGGGGCGCGTCTCGGCGGGTGGGTCGCGCCGCTCGCCCCGGTGGGCGAGGACGAGCAGGAGGGGCAGAAGCATCGCCGCCGCCACCACGGTTTCCGGCCCGCCGAAGCGGTAGGCGAGGAGCACCAGCACGGGAAAGACCGCGAGGATCTCGGCCCGCCCGAGCGCCCAGCGCAGGATCCGCTGCCCGTGCGCCAGCCTGTCGTGCATCGCCCTGCCCATGGCCCGCCTCTCTCCGTCCGCCGCCGCGCGGACGCGGCATCGCGACCGGGCCTAGCGGCGAAAGGCTGACAGGGGCTTAAGCGCCGGCGCTCCGATCCTTCGGATTTTCGGCATCTCGCGCGAGGCCGGCGAAATCGAAGAGCGTCGGATCGAGCAGGTGCGAGGGCCGCGCGGTCATCAGCGCCGAGAACATCTTGCCCCGTCGGCCGGGCGCCTTCGCCTCCCAGTCGTCGAGCATCCGCTTGATCGCCTGCCGCTGGAGGCCGTCCTGGCTCCCGCAGAGGTCGCAGGGGATGATCGGGTAGTCCATCGCGCGGGCGAAGCGTTCGCAATCCTCCTCGGCCACGTGGGCCAGCGGGCGCAGCACGAAGAGGTCGCCCTCGTCGTTCAGGAGCTTGGGCGGCATCGTCGCGAGCTTGCCGCCGTGGAAGAGGTTGAGGAAGAACGTCTCGAGGATGTCGTCGCGGTGGTGGCCGAGCACCACCGCCGAACACCCTTCCTCGCGCGCGATGCGGTAGAGGTTCCCGCGCCGGAGCCGCGAGCAGAGCGCGCAGTAGGTCCGCCCCTGGGGCACCTTGTCGACGACGATGGAGTAGGTGTCGGCGTACTCGATCCGGTGCGGCACGCCCATCCGCGTCAGGAACTCGGGCAGGACCGTCGCCGGAAAGCCCGGCTGCCCCTGGTCGAGGTTGCAGGCCAGCAGGTCCACGGGCAGAAGGCCGCGCCATTGCAGCTCGGTCAGGACCGCGAGCAGCGTGTAGCTGTCCTTGCCGCCCGAAAGGCAGACGAGCCACTTCTCGCGCGGCGCGTCGGGGGCGCGGCGCTCGACCATGCCGTAGCGCTCGATCGCCTCGCGGGTGTCCCGCACGATGCGCTTGCGCAGCTTGCGGAACTCCGTCGTCTTCGGAGCGCCGTGGAACAGCGGGTGGATGTCGTCTGCGTCGTCGAGCATGGCGCCTCCCTTGTCACGCGATGCCCGTGGCGGTCAAGCGGAGCGGAGGATCTCCCGACTAGGCCGAGGGGCCTTTCCGGCGGAAGATGGCGCGAAAATCCCGGAGCCGCGCCCATGCCCCTCGCCGTCACCCGCCGCACCTACAACGCCAGCGCCGACCGCTTCACCAACAACCGCGCCAGCGTCACGCGCTACCTCTCGGTGCCGGAGGGCGTGACGCCGAAGGGCACGCATATCGTGGATCGGGCCGCGTGGCTCGGGCTCGTGGGTGCGGCGGGCGCGGGCGACATCCTCGTCTGGGTGCATGGCTTCAACATGGACCAGGCCGAGGGGCTGGAGCGGCGTCGGAAGATCGAGGTCGGCCTCGCCGCCGCGGGGTGGACGGGGCGCGTCCTGTCCTGGGACTGGCCGAGCAACGGGGACATCGCCTCGTACTTCTCGGACCGGACGGACGCCAAGCACACCGGGCCGTATCTTGTCGCCGACATGATCGGGCCGCTCCTCAACCTCCATCCCAGGCCGCGCATCCACATGCTCTGTCATTCCATGGGCGCCTATCTCGCGCTTCGCGGCTTCTCGGGCACGGGCGACAGCGGCGCGCCGGGCACGGTGCCCTGGGGCATCGACGAGGCGATCTTCGTCTCGGCCGATGTGGACAAGGCCTGGATGGAGACTGGCGCCTGGGGCGCGCTCGTCATGGACCTGCGGTCGAAGCGGCTGACGAACTACTATTCGACGCTCGACGCGGTGCTGGACGTCTCGGAGGGCATCGCGAAGGGCGAGGAGCGCGCCGGGCGCAACGGCATGCCGGACACGATCCCGGCGCGGTTCCACGACGTCTATTGCGGCGAGCAGTATCTGCAGAAGGTGCCTGCCGCGACGCGCACGATGATGGGTTCGCACCGCTGGTACTTCGACGATCCGGGCTTCTACGCCGACCTCGCGGCGACGCTGTCCGGCGCGGACCCCGCCGCGATGCCGACGCGGCGACCGGTCGTCGGCTCTCCCGATCTGGCGCTTCTGACCTGAGGGCAGGTTTTTCGGGCCGGTTCGGGTGAACGCACCCGCCGCCCGCGCGTTCTCCCCCCGCCAGACGAAGCGAGAGGAGACCGACCATGAAACGACTGCTGACCGCCGCCGCGCTCTGCGCCATCGCCGCCCCCGCCGCCGCGCAGGACGCGCGCGCCGTGCTGATGCATCGGGACGGGCATGAGGTGGGCACCGTTGCGCTGACCCAGATGGAGAACGGCGTGCTG
>NZ_JBQLZP010000493.1:0-4582 GCF_052168335.1 Roseicyclus sp.
CACTCGGCCTCCTCCGCCTCGAGCGCGCCGATGACCCGCCGCGCCGCCTCGAGGAACCGCGCGCCCTCGGGCGTCAGTCTCTGGCCCCGCGTCGTCCGGTGCAGGAGCGTCGCGCCCAGCCGCGCCTCCAGCCGCTGCACCACCTGGCTGACGAAGGGCTGGCTCGCGCCCAGCGCGTGCGCCGCCTGCGTGAAGCCGCCCGTCTCCACCACCGCGCGGAACACCCGCATCTCGAGAAGCCTGTCGTCCTTCATGCCCAGCCCTGCAATAACAGTTATTGCATTGGCATCATTGATCGGGCGCGCCCCCGTTTTCAATATCCCGACAGCAGCGCCCGCCGCCGGGCGGCATGGAGGGAGGACCATAGCGATGCTCGACCTTGGAAACCGCGTCTCGATATACCAGCCCGAGCAGGAGGGGCTGATCTTTCCCGAACTGCCCGAATTCGCCTCGGTCGAGGAGGAGAGGCGCCACCGCAAGGAGCGTCTCGTCGCCGCCTGCCGCGCCTTTGCGCTCCAGGGCTTCGACTACGGCTTCGCCGGGCACCTGACCGTGCGCGACCCCGCGCGGCCCGAGCTCTACTGGACCAACCCGATGTGCGTGCACTTCGACAAGGTGAAGATGTCGAACCTGATCCTGGTGGATCACGAGGGCACCGTCATCGAGGGCAGGCACGCGGTGAACCGCGCGGGCTTCGTCCTGCACGCGAATGTCCACGAGGCGCATCCGGACATCATCGCGATGTGCCATGCGCACACGGTCCACGGCACGGCGTGGTGCGCGACGGGGCGGCCCATCGACCCGATCACGCAGGACGCCTGCGCCTTCTTCGAGGATCACGTCGTCATCGGCGAACAGGGCGGCGCGGTGGCGGTCGAGAACCACGCAGGGTCCGACGTGGCCAAGGCCTTCAAGGGCGTGAAGGCCGCGCTGCACCAGAACCACGGCCTCCTGACCGCCTCGCGCCACTCGATCGAGAGCGCCGCGTTCTGGTTCATCGCGCTCGAGCGCTGCTGCCAGCAGCAGCTCGCCATCGCCGCGTCGGGGATCGAACCCATCCGCATCCCCTCCGACCGCGCGCGCTACAGCCGCGAACACGTGGGCAGCGAGTATATCGGCTGGCTGCACTTCCAGACGATCTGGAACCAGCTCGTCGAGGACCAGCCGGACATGTTCGACTGAGCCGCCGCGCATGAACCTGAGCACACTCGCCGCGGCGCGGGCGGAGGCGGGCCGCCCCGTCCGCGTGGCGCTGATCGGGGCCGGCAAGTTCGGCTCCATGTTCCTGTCGCAGGTGCCGACGATCGCGGGACTCGAGGTCTCGGCCATCGCCGATCTCGACCCGGAGACGGCGCGCGCCGCCTGCCGCGAGGTCGGCTGGGACGAGACGCGCATCGCCGCCACCCGCTTCACCGGCAGCATCGAGGCGGCGCTCGGCGGCGCCGAGGTGATGGTCGAGGCCACGGGTCACCCCGAGGCCGGGATCGCCCACGCGCTGACCGCCATCGAGGCGGGCGTCCATGTCGTCATGGTGAACGTGGAGGCGGATGTCCTCGCCGGTCCGGTGCTGGCCGGAAAGGCGCGCGAGGCGGGCGTCGTCTACTCCATGGCCTATGGCGACCAGCCCGCGCTCGTGGCCGAGATGGTGGACTGGGCGCGGGCGGCGGGCTTCACCGTCGCGGCGGCGGGCAAGGGCACGAAGTACCTGCCGCACTACCACGGCGTGACGCCCGACGATGTCTGGAGCCACTACGGACTGACGCCGGAGGCGGCGCGCGCGGCGGGCATGAACCCGCAGATGTTCAACTCCTTCCTCGACGGCACGAAAAGCGCGCTCGAGATGGCGGCCATCGCAAACGCCTGCGGGCTCGACGTTCCCTCGGACGGCCTGTCCTTCCCGCCCTGCGGCGTCGACGACCTCGCGCATGTGCTGCGTCCGCGCGACATCGGCGGCTGCCTCGAGGGCGAGGGCATGGTCGAGGTCGTGTCCTCGCTCGAGCGCGACGGTCGGCCCGTCTTCCGCGACCTGCGCTGGGGCGTCTACGTGGTCCTGAAGGCGCCCAACGACTACGCCGCCGCCTGTTTCCGGCAATACGGCCTGCCGACCGACGCGACGGGGCGCTACGCCGCGATGTACAAGCCCTTCCACCTGATCGGGATGGAGCTGTCGATCTCGATCCTCTCCGCCGCGCTCCGGGGCGAGCCCACGGGGAGCACGCGCGACTGGCGCGGCGACGTGGCGGCCGTGGCCAAGCGCGACCTCCGGGCGGGCGAAACGCTCGACGGCGAGGGCGGCTACACCGTCTACGGGCGGCTCGTGCCCGCCTCCCGCAGCGCGGCCGAGCGGCTTCTCCCCATCGGCCTCGCCCATGGCGTCCGGCTCCTGCGGCCCGTCAGGGCCGGTGCGGTCCTGACGATGGAAGACGTGGCGCTCGACGCGAACCGCCATGCGGTCCGCCTGCGCCACCAGATGATCGAGGCCGCCGGATGAGCCGCATCTCCTTCGACCACTGCGTGATCCATGTCGGCGACTGGGAGCGCGCGATGGTGTTCTACCGCGACGTGCTGGAGGCGGAGATCGTCCCTTACGGGCGCGGCTACCTCTTCCGCTTCGGGGCCGTGCAGCTCAACACCCACGGGCCGGAGCAGATCGGCCACCCCCGCGCGCAGCTTCCCGTGATGCCAGGCGGCAGCGACATCTGCTTCGAGTGGACAGGGCCGATCGAGGACGCGGCGGCCCATCTCGCGGCGCACGGCGTTGCGGTGGAACTCGGCCCGGTGGAGCGCACCGGCGCGCGCGGACAGGGGATGAGCGTCTATTTCCGCGACCCCGACGGGTCGCTGCTGGAGTTCATCTCCTACGAATAGGCGCCATCTCAGGCGACCCCATTGCAGTCGCGCGAGGGGGCAGGCAAATGTCCCCGCGACACAGCCCCCCGCCCCGGAGCGACCATGACCCCCGAGACCGCCGCCCGCATCGCCCGGACCATCGCCACCGACATCGGCGCCCGCCCCGACCAGGTGGCGGCGGCGGTGTCGCTGCTCGACGGGGGCGCGACCGTGCCCTTCATCGCGCGCTACCGCAAGGAGGTGACGGGCGGCCTCGACGACACGCAGCTCCGCACGCTGGGCGACCGGCTGGCCTACCTGCGCGAGCTGGAGGCGCGGCGCCAGACCGTCCTCGACAGCATCCGCGAGCAGGGCAAGCTGACCGGGGCGCTCGAGGCGCAGATCGCCGCCGCCGAGACCAAGGCCGTGCTGGAAGACCTCTACCTCCCCTACAAGCCCAAGCGGCGCACGAAGGCGATGATCGCGCGCGAGAACGGGCTGGAGCCGCTCGCCGACGCGATCCTCGCCGACCGGCGGGCCGAGCCCGAGGCTCTGGCGCAGGGCTACCTGTCGGAGGCCGTGCCGGACGCGAAGGAGGCGCTGTCGGGCGCGCGCGACATCCTGGCCGAGCGGCTGACGGAGGACGCGGCCCTCATCGGCCGCCTGCGCGAGTTCATGCAGAAGGAGGCCTTCCTCACCGCCCGCGTGATCGAGGGGCAGGAGGAGAAGGGCGCGAAGTTCTCCGACTACTTCGACCACCGCGAGAAATGGGCCGACGTGCCGAGCCACCGCGCGCTCGCCATGATGCGCGGCGCCTCCGAGGGGGTCCTGACGCTCGACATCGCGCCCGAGCCCGAGGCAGGGCGCGCGCGGGCGGAGGGCATGGTCGCGGCGGCGCTCGCCGTGGGCACCGCGGGGCCCGGCGACACCTGGCTCCGTGGCGTCGCGGGCTGGACCTGGCGGGTCAAGCTCGCGCTTTCGCTGATGCTCGACCTGATGGGCGATCTGCGCCGCCGCGCGCAGGACGAGGCGATCCGCGTCTTCGCCCGGAACCTCAAGGACCTGCTGCTGGCCGCACCGGCGGGCGCGCGGACGACGATGGGCCTCGACCCCGGCATCCGCACCGGCGTGAAGGTCGCCGTGGTGGACGCGACCGGCAAGCTCCTCGACACGGCGACGGTCTACCCGTTCCAGCCGAAGAACGACCTGCGCGGCACGGCGGAGGTGCTTTCGGCGCTGATCGCTCGGCACGGCGTCGATCTCGTCGCCATCGGCAACGGCACCGGCAGCCGCGAGACCGACCGCCTCGTGGGCGAGGTGATCGGACAGCTCAAGGGCAGGAAGCCCACCAAGGTCATCGTGTCGGAGGCCGGCGCCTCGGTCTATTCCGCCTCCGAACTCGCCGCGCGCGAGTTCCCCGGCCTCGACGTCTCGCTCCGCGGCGCGGTCTCCATCGCCCGCCGCCTCCAGGACCCGCTGGCGGAACTCGTGAAGATCGAACCCAAGGCCATCGGCGTCGGCCAGTACCAGCACGACGTGGACCAGCATCGGCTGGGGCAGGCGCTCGACGGTGTGGTCGAGGACGCGGTGAACGCGGTGGGCGTCGACCTCAACACCGCGTCGGCGCCGCTTCTGGCGCGGGTCTCGGGCCTCGGGCCGTCACTGGCCGAAGCCATCGTCGCCCGGAGGGACGAGGCCGGGGCCTTCCGCACGCGCAAGGACCTGTTGAGCGTGCCGCGCCTCGGACCCAAGG
>NZ_JBQLZP010000494.1:0-1504 GCF_052168335.1 Roseicyclus sp.
GCGCGCCCCCGTCGAGCGCCCCGGCGAGGCCCGGCGCGAACTCGACGGACCAGACCCCCGTCGTGGCGTGCGGGCCACCCGGCGTGACGGCATAGGCCGCGCGCGCACCGGCACCGGCGAGGCGCCGCACGAGGTCGCGGGGCAGGAAGGGCGTGTCCACCGCCACTGTCAGCACCCGACCGGCACCGAGCCCCTCCGCCCAGCGCATCGCGGCGAGGATGCCGCCGAGCGGCCCGAGGCCAGGCACCGCGTCCGGCAGCGCGGGCAGGCCGAAACCCCCGAGGTCCGCGTCCGGCCCGGCATTGAGCGCCAGCGGCCCGGCCTGCGGCGCGAGGCGGTCGATGACATGGGAGACGAGGGGCCTGCCGCCGAGACGCACATGCGCCTTGCGTCCGCCGATCCGCGTGCCCTCGCCGCCGGCGAGGATCACCGCCGGGATGTCGCCCTGGCCCGTCACCCGCTCGCGCCCCTTCATTGCATCCGCCCGCGTCCCGGTCTAACCGAGGCCCCGGCCTGGTGGAATGGGCCGCGAGAGGTCCCGCCATGCAAGCCGAAACCCGCCCCTCCGAAGCCTTCTGGCGAGGGTTGAAGGATTCGCTGCCCTTCACCATCGTCGTGCTGCCCTTCGGGATGCTCTTCGGCGTGGTCGGCACGGAGGCGGGGCTGAACCTCGCGCAGGTCATGGGCTTTTCCTTCCTCGTCATCGCGGGCGCCTCGCAGTTCGCGGCACTGCAACTGATGACGGAGAACGCGCCGGTCCTGATCGTCGTGGCCTCGGCGCTGGCGGTGAACCTGCGGATGGCGATGTATTCCGCCTCGCTCGCGCCGCACCTCGGGGCGGCGCCGCTCTGGCAGCGGGCGCTCATCGCCTACATGAACGTCGACCAGACCTACGCTCTGGCCGTCCAGCGCTACGAGGCGGCGCCGCCGCTGTCGCTGCCCGCGAAGGTCGCCTTCTTCGTCGGCGTCTCGATGCCCATCGTGCCGCTCTGGTATGCCGCGACGCTGATCGGCGTGCTCGTGGGCTCGGCCATACCGCCGGACTGGGGCCTCGACTTCGCGGTGCCGATCACCTTTCTCGCGCTCGTCGCCCCGGCGCTGAGAACGGCGGCGCATGTCGGGGCAGCGGTCACGTCGGTGACGGTGGCGCTGCTGCTGGCCGGCCTGCCGTGGAACCTCGGCCTCCTCGTCGCGGGCCTCGCGGGGATGATCGTCGGCGCGGAGATCGAGCGGCGGATGACCCGCCGGACCGAGAGGGCCGCGCCATGAGCTACACCGACGCGCAGATCTGGGGGATCGTGGCCCTTCTCGGGGTGGGGACCTTCCTGATCCGCTTCTCCTTCCTCGGGCTGGTGGGCGACCGGCAGCTGCCGGAATGGCTCCTGCGGCACCTGCGCTACACCGCCGTGGCGATCCTGCCCGCGCTGGTCGCGCCGCTGGTGCTCTGGCCTGCCGCGACGGGGGGCGAGCCCGAGGCCTCGCGCCTCGCCGCCGCCGCGGCGAC
>NZ_JBQLZP010000495.1:0-9851 GCF_052168335.1 Roseicyclus sp.
GGCAGTTGAAATCCGTGGTCCGACTTCCCCCGTCGCGGGCGTCCTGTGGGGCAGTTCGGCCACTCTCGGGCGGAAGTGCGACATTTCGGCCCGGATGCGCGCGTTTGTCCCGTGGACGCCTATGTCCTCCAGTCATAGACACCGCTTCAGCCGGGTTGCGGAGGGTATCGCGCAACCGGATTTCTGATGCCCGGCCCGGAACCGAACCCCGGGCCCCAGCCAGAGGGGACGCGTAACCGTGTCACAAGCAGAAGACCATTCCGGCACCCGCCGAGACTTTCTGTACTACGCGACGGCGGGCGTCGGCGCCGTTGTCACCGGCGCGGCCGTCTGGCCGCGGGTCAACCAGATGAATCCGCCCGCCGACGTGCAGGCCGCAAGCCAGATGCGCGTCGACGTGTCCGGCGTCACCGAGGGCACGCAGCTCACCGTGCTGTTCCTCGGCAAGCCGGTTTTCGTGCGCCGCCGCACCGCCGAGGAGATCGAGGCGGAGCGCAGCGTGGACGTGAGCGACCTCGTGGACCCGATCGCGCGCAACCCGAACCTCGACGGCGATCAGCCCGCGACGGACGAGAACCGCACCCTCACCGACTTCGCCGGTCAGAACACCGGCGAGTGGCTGGTGCAGATCGGCGTCTGCACGCACCTCGGCTGCGTTCCGATGGGCGACGGCGCGGGCGACTTCGGCGGGTGGTTCTGCCCCTGCCACGGCTCGCACTACGACGCCGCCGGCCGCATCCGCCGCGGACCCGCACCCGAAAACCTGCACATTCCCGTTGCCGAGTTCGTGGACGAAACCACGATCCTGCTGGGCTGACCGAGGGAGAAGCGCGACATGTCCGGAATTCCCCACGACCACTACGAGCCGAAGGCAGCCTGGGAAAAGGGCCTCGAGAAGCGGCTCCCGATCGTACGCCTGATGTACGACACCCTGATGATCCCGACCCCGAAGAACCTCAACTGGATGTGGATCTTCGGGATCGTGCTGGTGTTCTGCCTCGTCATGCAGATCGTCACCGGCATCATCCTGGTGATGCACTACACGCCGCATGTCGACATGGCCTTCGCCTCGGTCGAGCACATCATGCGCAACGTGAACGGCGGCTGGGCGATCCGCTACATCCACCAGAACGGCGCCTCGCTGTTCTTCATCGCGGTGTACCTGCACATCTTCCGGGGTCTCTACTACGGCTCCTACAAGGCCCCGCGCGAGATCACGTGGATTCTCGGCATGCTCATCTACCTGATGATGATGGGCACGGCCTTCATGGGCTACGTTCTGCCCTGGGGTCAGATGTCCTTCTGGGGCGCGACCGTGATCACCGGCCTCTTCGGCGCGATCCCCTTCGTGGGCGAGTCGATCCAGACCTGGCTGCTCGGCGGACCCGCCGTGGACAACGCCACGCTGAACCGGTTCCTGTCGCTGCACTACCTGCTGCCCTTCGTGATCCTCGGCCTCGTGATCCTGCACGTCTGGGCCTTCCACACGACGGGCAACAACAACCCCACGGGCGTCGAGGTCCGCCGCACCTCCAAGAAGGAGGCCGAGGCCGACACGCTGCCCTTCTGGCCCTACTTCGTGATCAAGGACCTCTTCGCGCTCGCCGTGATCCTGGTCGTGTTCTTCGCGATCGTGGGCTTCATGCCGAACTTCCTCGGGCACCCCGACAACTACATCGAGGCCAACCCGATGGTGACGCCCGCGCACATCGTGCCGGAATGGTACTTCCTGCCGTTCTACGCGATCCTGCGCGCCTTCGACGGTGACGTCTGGGTGGTGATCCTGACGAGCTTCCTCACCGGCGGCATCGTGGACGCGAAGTTCTTCGGCGTGCTGGCGATGTTCGGGGCGATCGTCGTCATGGCGCTGGCGCCGTGGCTCGACACCTCGTCGGTCCGCTCGGGCCGCTACCGGCCGATGTTCAAGTGGTGGTTCTGGCTGTTCATCGTCAACTTCTTCGTCCTGATGTGGGCGGGGGCGATGCCGGCCGAGGGGATCTATCCCTACATCGCGCTCATCGGCTCGGCCTACTGGTTCGCGTATTTCCTGGTGATCCTGCCGCTGCTCGGCGTCATCGAGAAGCCGCTGCCGCAGCCCGCGACCATCGAGGAAGACTACAAGGCCAACCTCGCGGCGAAGATGGGCGGCACCAAGACCGTCGGCGCCGAAACGCCCGCCGAGTGAGAGAAAGGACTCTGAGAATGCTCAGGAAACTTGCCATCAGCGCCTTCGCCGCGGCGACGCTCGCGGTCGGTGCGGGGGCCCTCTCCTCGGGGGCGGCCCACGCCGCCGGGGGTGCGGGCCACGTGGAAGACTACAGCTTCCCCTTCGAGGGGCCCTTCGGGCGCTTCGACCAGAACCAGCTGCAGCGCGGCCTTCAGGTCTACACCGAGGTCTGCGCGGCCTGCCACGGCCTGCAGTATGTCCCGCTCCGCACCCTCGCGGACGAGGACGGCCCCGGCCTCACCGAGGAGGAGGTCCGCGCCTACATCGAGATGAACTTCATCGAGGTGTACGACGAGGAACTGCAGGACTGGCGCGCGGCCACGCCGAACGACCACTTCCCCCGCTCATCGCTCGAGAACGCGCCCGACCTCAGCCTGATGACCAAGGCGCGCGCGGGCTTCACCGGCCCCTACGGCCTCGCCCTGAACCCGCTGTTCCGCGGCATGGGCGGCCCGGAATACGTCGCCTCGCTCCTGACCCACTACACCGGGTCCGAGCGCGAGGAATTCGGCGCGATCCTCTACGGGAACGAGACCTTCGCGGGCGGCTACATCGCGATGGCCCCGCCGCTCTGGGACGACGCCGTGGTCTACAACGACGGCACGCCCGCCACGGTGGAGCAGATGGCGCTGGACGTGGCGGCCTTCCTGACCTGGACGGCCGAGCCGCACCTGATGGACCGCAAGCAGATGGGCTTCACCGCCGTCATCATGCTCGGCATCCTCTCGGTGCTGCTGTACCTCACGAACAAGCGCATCTGGGCTCCGGTCAAGTACCGCGCCAAGGGCTCGACCCCGGCCGAGTGAGCCCGCGCGCCTGACGCACTCGAACGCGCCCCCCCGGGGGCGCGTTTCGCGTTTCTAGAACCAGTCGCGGAGCGCCTCGGGCGCGTCGTCGCGCAGGCCCGCCACGGGCCGGTCGAGGATCACGCGCCCCGCCTCGAGCAGCCAGACCCGGTCGCAGAGCCTCTCGGCGTCGCGCAGGTCATGCGTGGCCATCACGAAGGTCATTCCACGCTCGCGCCAGAGCGCCTCCAGCAGGGCCAGCATCTCCGTCCTGAGCGCCGGGTCGAGCGCGGCGAAAGGCTCGTCCAGCAGCGCCACGGGCCGGTCCCGCAGGAGGATGCGCGCCAGCGCCACGCGCCCCTGCTGTCCGCCGGAGAGGTCCGCGGGCCGGCGCCCCGCCATGCCGCCAAGGCCGACGCGGGCCAACGTCGCCTCCACGCGCGCGCGCTCCTCCCGCGACAGGCGCAGATCGGGCCGCAGCCCGAGGCCGACGTTCTGCACGACCGTCAGGTGCGGGAAGAGGTTCCCGTCCTGGAACAGGATCGACATGGGCCGCGCGGCGGGCGGCACGTCCGTCAGGTCCTCGCCCTTCCACGAAATGCGCCCCCGGTCCGGCGCGTGAAAGCCCGCGAGAAGCGACAGGAGCGTGCTCTTGCCGCTGCCCGAGGCGCCGAGCACCGCCACCCGCCCGCCCGCCGGAACCTCCGCGTCGAGCGCCAGGCGGAAGGCGCCGAGGCTCAGGTCCACCCCCTCAAGCCGCAGCATCGACGCGCCCTCCGCGGTCGAAGGCCCAGAACAGGCCGAGCGCGAGGAAGAGGAGGAGCACGGCGGCCCCTTCCGCGTCGTCGGTCCGGTACGAGCCCATGAGGCGATACATTTCCATCGGCAGCGTCGTCTGCCCCGGCGAGGAAAACAGCGCGATCACCCCGAGGTCGCCCATCGAGAAGGCGGCGGCAAGCCCCGCGCCGAACCCGAGCGGCCGCCTGAGCCGCGGCAGGATGGCGAGGCGGAACCGCGTCCAGCCGGTCAGCCCCAGCGCATCGGCCAGCCGCCCCTGCCCGGCCTCCGCCTGCCTGAGCGCGGGCACCAGCGCGCGGAGCACGAAGGGCAGCGCCACCAGCGCGTTGACGAACCCCGTGACGGGCAGCGCGAGCGCGACGGGATCGGCGACTGGGAAGAGGATGAGGAACAGGCCCGTCCCCACCACCAGAGGCGAGACGGCGATGGACAGCGCCATAAGGGTCTCGACCCAGGCCGTCGCGCGTCGGCTCGCGAGGAAGGCCGCGACCGGCAGCGCCAGCGCGACCGTCAGCGCGGTGGAGCCGAGCGCCACGAGGATCGAGCGCAACGCCGCCCACCATACGCCGGGGGGCAGACCCGCCAGGGCCGCGATCCCCTCGGCCAGGACGGCGGCGATCGGCAGGAGCAGGAAGGCCGCTGCGGCGAGGATCGTGCAGAGGTCGAGCGCGCGCGCCGTCCGCGTGTCCCCCGGCCAGGGCTGCGGCGGACGGTCGAGGCCCGCCCCCGCCTCCGCCCCCCGCGCGAGCGCCAGCGCCAGCGCGCCCGCGGCGAGGCAGATCGCCACCTGCACCAGGCCCAGAAGCGCCGCGCGCCCGAGGTCGAAGTCGAAGCGGAACGCCTGGTAGATGGCAAGTTCCACCGTGGTCGCCCGCGGCCCACCGCCGAGGATCAGCGCGACCGCGAAGCTCGACGCGCAGATCAGGAAGATGATGGCGAAGGCGCCGGGCAGGACGGAGAACAGGATCGGCCGCTCGAATTGCCGCCGCATGTCCCGCGCCGAGAACCCGAGCGATGCAGCTAACCGAACCCGCTCGGACGGCACCGACAGCCAGGCCTGCAACAGGAGCCGCACCGCCAGCGGCAAGTTCAGGAAGACATGCGCCAGGACGACGCCCGACAGCCCGTAGATGGAGATCGTGCCGACGCCCAGCCCCCCGAGCGCGGCGTTGAGCCATCCGGCCCGCCCGAAGATCGCCAGAAGCCCGAGGACGGCCACGATCACCGGCAGGATGAAGGGCGCGCCCATCAGCGCCACCAGCACCCTCCGCCCGGCGAAGCGCCTCCGCGCAAGGGCCCGCGCCACGGGAATCGCCGCCACCACGCTGAACAGCGCCGAAAGCGCGGCCTGGAGCAGCGTGAAGCGGATCGCCGCCGCGTCCGCCGGGCCGAGACGCGCAGGCCCCTCCGCCGCGAGCGCGACGGCGAGAAGCGGCCCGAGGACCGCCAGCGCGACGAGCGCGGCCAGCGCCGCGCCCGTCCGTGACATGCCGCTCAGCGGCTGAGCGCGCCGGCCCACGTCGCGATGGCCGCGTCGCGGATCTCGGCGGCCTCCTCCGGGCTGTAGAGAAGCGCGCTGTCGGGCGTTATCAGCGTCTCGAAGCCCTCGGGCAGCGCCTCGGCCGGAAGGGCGGCGGGGTACATCCAGTTGGTCGTCGGGATGACGGACTGGAACCCCTCGGTCAGCATGAAGGCGAGGAACTCGCGCGCGAGCTCGGGCTGATCCGTGCCCGCGAGGATGCCAGCCACCTCGATCTGCATGTAGTGTCCCTCGGCGAAGGGGGCAGCCGCCTTGCTCGGGTCGTCCTCGGCGATCAGGTGATAGGCGGGCGAGGTCGTGTAGGACAGGACCATGTCCGCCTCGCCTTCGAGGAAGAGACCATAGGCCTCCGACCAGCCGGGCGTCACCGTCACGATGTTGTCCGCGAGCCCCGCCCAGATCTCGGCCGCGCGGTCGCCATAGGCGTGCTGCACCCAGAGGAGGAGGCCGAGGCCGGGGGTGGAGGACCGCGGGTCCTGGATCACGATGGAAACGTCGGAGGCGGCAAGCTCCTCGAAGCTGCCGGGCACATCGGCAAGCGAGGTGTCGTGGACGAAGGCGAAATAGCCCCAGTCGAACGGCAGGAACAGCGGGTCCTCCCACGCGACCGGCAGGGTCAGGCCCTCCGGCGCGATCCCGTGCGGCGCGAAAAGGCCCGTCTCGGCGGCCGCCGCCGTCAGGTTCGTGTCGAGGCCGAGGACGACATCGGCCTCGGACCGCGCCCCCTCCAGCCGCACGCGAGACAGCAGCGCCGCGCCGTCCCCCGCGCCCACGAACTGAAGGTCGCAGCCGCAGGTCTCCTCGAAGGCCGCCTCGATCGCGGGGCCGGGGCCCCAGTCGGGCACGAAGCTGTCATAGGTATAGACCGTCAGCACGGGCGTCTGCGCGAAGGCCGCGCCCGCGATGGTGGTCAATCCCGCTGCAAGAATGGTGTGTCTCATCTCACTCCTCCATGCGACGGGCGAAGTGAAGCCGAGACGTGTGCGATTTGGTCTTCCGCATCCCGAAACCTTCCCTCCGCCGGTCCTAACCGGTTCAGGTTCAACGGGTTCACGCGTCATCCCGCGCATCTCAGGCCCTTTAGGCCACCCCGAGGTGCCTCAACACCTATGCGACTGCGCGGTCCCGGGCAAGGGGCGAGACGGGTTGGCAAGTCCACGCCTTCCCGCTAACCGGAAGGCGGCGAGACGGAGTGCTTCCCCCATGTCCTTCAACACCTTCGGCCACCTCTTCCGCGTCACGACCTGGGGCGAGAGCCACGGGCCCGCGCTCGGCGCCACGGTCGATGGCTGCCCGCCCGGCGTGCCGGTGAGCGCGGAGGCGATCCAGCACTGGCTCGACCGCCGCAAGCCGGGGCAGAGCCGCTACACCACCCAGAGGCGCGAGCCCGACGAGGTCGAGATCCTGTCGGGCGTGTTCGAGGGCCTGTCCACCGGCCACCCTATCCAGCTGATGATCCGCAACACCGACCAGCGCTCGAAGGACTACGGCGACATCGCCGAGAAGTTCCGGCCCGGCCACGCCGACATCACCTACTGGCAGAAATACGGTATCCGCGACTATCGCGGCGGCGGGCGGTCGAGCGCGCGCGAGACGGCGGCGCGGGTCGCTGCGGGGGGTGTCGCGCGGGCGGCGCTGGCCGACCTCGCGCCCGGCATCCGGATCACCGGCTACATGGTGCAGATGGGCCCGCACGCCATCGACCGCGCCCGCTTCGACCGCGACGAGATCGGGCGCAACCCGTTCTGGACGCCCGACGCGACGGCGGCCGAGGACTGGGCGGTCTACCTCGATGCGCTGCGGAAGTCGGGCGACAGCGTCGGCGCGATCATCGAGGTGGTGGCCGACGGCGTGCCGCCGGGCCTCGGCGCGCCGATCTACGGCAAGCTCGACACCGACCTCGCCGCGGCGATGATGTCGATCAACGCGGTCAAGGGCGTCGAGATCGGCGACGGCATGGCTGCGGCGACGCTGACCGGCAGCCAGAACGCCGACGAGATCGTCATGGGCGCGGGCGGGCCGGTCTATTCTTCGAACCACGCGGGCGGCATCCTCGGCGGCATCTCGACGGGGCAGGAGATCGTCGTCCGCTTCGCGGTCAAGCCGACCTCCTCGATCCTGACCCCGCGCCGGACCATCACCAAGTCGGGCGAGGCGACCGAGATCGTCACCAAGGGCCGCCACGACCCCTGCGTCGGCATCCGCGCCGTGCCCGTGGGCGAGGCGATGATGGCCTGCGTGCTGCTCGACCACCTGCTCCTCCATCGCGGGCAGGTCGGGGGGAACCGCGGCCGCATCGGCTGAGCAGGATTCAGCCGAACACGTCACCAGCGCGCGCGCCGCACAATCTCGCCGCATTCGTTCCGGATGATTCCGTCGCAGCAGCGTCGCCACGGCGAATCCTGCGGCATGGACCGCGCCATCTCGAGGCGCGCCGAGCCGCCCGGGGGAGCATTGTCGATCGCCCGTGACCAGTCCGGAGCCTCAAGCGCCGGGCGGTTCTGCGCGTGACACGATGCTGCCATTATTCCCCGTCTTTGCCTTCTTCTGGCCATATTTGGCGTCAATTACGGCGGAACTGGGGAAGATTTAAGGATGTCTCATGGAGCTTTTTCTCGGCTCTAAGGGCTCGCGCGCCCGCATTTCCATCGATTGGACGCTCGTGACGGCTTCGGCGTTTTCCGCCGCCCTGCTGCTCGCCGCGGTCGTCCGCACCGGTCCCGAAGCGGTCCCCGGCTCGCCCGTGCTCGCCGGAGGCCTTCAGGTCCTGACGGAGCATCAGCGCCTGGTTTCCTTCGAGGATTTCGCCTTCGGCCCGCGCGACTGGCAGGGCACTGCCGTCGCCGGGCCCGACATGGGCGGCGTGCTCGGACCCTTCGGCCCGGGCGGGATCGGCAAGGACTTCGCGCTGCCGCAGGACGCGGACTGGGTCGAGGTCAGCTTCGACCTGCACCTCCTCGGCGGCTGGAGCGGGCAGGGCCTGTCCGTGTCCGTGGACGGTGAGCGCGTCATCGAGGATTTCGCCACCACCCCGCGCAGCGGGTCGGGCCGCACGCTGGCTGTCCACCGTCGCGGCCCGGGCGAATACGCGGTGTGGATCGCGCTCGACGGCCCGGGCGAGGTCCTGACGCTGGACTTCGACACCGGCGCCGCGCCGGACGCCGGCTGGGCCATCGACAACGTCTCCGTCGTCGTCTCGGCGCCGGCGTCCTGACGGCTCAGGTCAGCGCGAGGTCCATCAGCGCGCGGATGCTGTCGACGCGGGTGTCGGCGACCACGCGGCCGAGGATCGCGTCGCCCCGCATCAGGATGAGGGTCGAGCGCCGCTCGACCCCGAGACCGCGGGCGTAGTCCGAGCCCCCGTAGGTGTCCCAGTCCATCCGGATGAAGGTGATCGCCGCGTCGTAGGCGGGATTGGCCGCGCGCAGCTCCTCCATCGCACGGCTCTGCGCCCGGCAGGTTCCGCACCACGGCGCGTAGACGTCGAGCAGCACCGTCTCCCCCGCCGCGAGCCGCGCCTCGGGCAGGCCCGGGGCGTAGTCGATGAGGTCCGCGGCCCGCGCCGACAGCGGCACGAGAGCCAGCGCAGACGCGCCGATGAGGAAGTCCCGTCTGTTCATGTGTCTCTCCGGATGAGGGTCAGAGGGCGACCGAGAGGTCCTGCAACCAGACCGGCATCCGGTCGAGCAGCCAGGCCTCGGCCATGTGGTGCCAGCGCAGCAGGATCGCCACGCCGACGAAGAGGAAGACGCCGCCGAGAACGGCGCGCGAGCGTTGCGCGAAGGCCCTGAGCGCGCCCATCCGGGCCTGGAGCGCGCGGCGCGCGCCGTAGCCGATGGCGACCATGACCGAGCCGATGCCGAGGGCGAAGGCGAGCATGATGAGGAAGGCGCGCACGAGCTCCTCCCCCTGGCTCGCCAGCGCGATGGCGCCGCCGAGCGTGGGGCCGACGCAGGGGCTCCAGACCGCGCCGAGGAAGAGGCCGCCGAGGAACTGGCCCTGCCAGCCCTGCGCCTCGATCCCGCCCATCCCCTCGTCCGCGCGCGCCGCGACGCCCGCCGTCGCCAGCGAGAACCGCGCGGAAAGCTGCGGCACCAGCATCACGAGGCCGAAGGCGATCATGAGGACCGCGCCCGCCTGCGCGACCATCCGCTCGTCGAGGCCGACGAGGTGGCCCGCGGCGATGACGCCGAAGCCGACGGTCACGAAGGCCGCGCCCATCCCCGCGGCGAGCGCGAGCGGCCCCCAGCGGCTGGCCTGCAGCGCGCCCGCAAGCACGAGCGGCAGCACCGGCAACACGCAGGGATTGATCAGCGTCAGAAGGCCCGCGCCATATGCGAGAAGGAGTTCCATGCGTCTTCCATGCGCGACAGCGTACAGGCTGTCATCAAACGAGCTTGTGAGCGCGCCGTGTCTTCACGGGATCGTGGCCGGCCGCGCGCGGGCCGTCTGCACCGCGAGGATGCCGAGCGTGATGACGACCACGCCCACGGCGTCTGCC
>NZ_JBQLZP010000496.1:0-1969 GCF_052168335.1 Roseicyclus sp.
CCTGACGGCGAAACCCGTCCTCTACGTCTGCAACGTGGCCGAGGCGGAGGCCGCCACCGGCAACGCGCTGAGCGAGAAGGTCGCGCGCATGGCCGCCGAACAGGGCGCGGGCCATGTCGTCATCTCCGCCCGCATCGAGGAGGAGATCGCGCAGCTCGAGCCGGAGGAGGCGGAGATGTTCCTGACCGAGCTCGGCCTCGAGGAGGCGGGGCTCGACCGGCTGATCCGCGCGGGCTACGCGCTGCTGGAACTCGAGACCTACTTCACCGTGGGCCCGAAGGAGGCGCGCGCCTGGACGATCCGCAAGGGCACGGCCGCGCCGCAGGCGGCGGGGGTCATCCATGGCGACTTCGAACGCGGGTTCATCCGGGCCGAGACCATCGCCTATGACGACTACGTCGCGCTCGGCGGTGAGCAGGGCGCGAAGGACGCGGGCAAGATGCGCGTCGAGGGCAAGGGCTACGTCGTGAAGGACGGCGACGTGCTGCACTTCCTCTTCAACGCCTGATCGCCGGGGCGCACCCGGTTCGACGGCGCCGTGCCGCGCGACCGCGGGACGCGCGCGTCTGCCTCGGTCGCCGGTGCCCGCCGCGCGGCCGAGACCCGCGAAGGCCAACGCGCCACACACGGCGCGAGGCGAGGCGAACACCGGTGCTCCGACCGAGGCGCCCCGGCGCCCGCGTCGTCGACCTGCGGTCGCGATCGACGAGGCTGCGGGCGGGCCTTGTTCCGGACTGACCTCAGGCCCCTCCGAAGGCCGCCGGGGCACCGGACGGGGCGGCGAGCCGGGCCCCGCTGCGCGGCGGCGCGGCCTGCCAGGCCTGCCAGATCCGCGTGAGCGCTTCCGGCAGGGTGACGGGATCGAAGGGTTTCGACATCACCTCCGCCGCCCCGAGCGCATAAAGGCGGTTGACGTGTTCCTCCTGTATCTTGGCGGTGAGGAACGCGTAGGGCTTGGCCTCGAACCCGTCGAGCTGCCGCAGGGCGCCCATCGTCGTCGGTCCGTCCATGCCGGGCATCATGAAGTCCAGCATGACAAGCTGGGGATCGAAGGCGGGGGCTTCCTTCACCGCGTCCTCGCCGTTCATGAAGCCGCGTACATCGAAGCCACCGATCAGCGACAGGGACATTTCGATGAGCGGGAAGAGATCGACATCGTCCTCCACGAACATGACGCGCTTCAGTTCATCCATGGGACACCTCCTGCATGGCGTTCACTGTCGGATCGAACGGGGTGGCCGGCGCAGGGCTCCGGCCGGGCCGGGGCGCGGATGCCGGTTCGGCTGACCAAGGACGCCGGGTTCCGCGCGGGCGGGTCATGACACCGGCCCGTCCTGTCCGCGCAGGAGCATGTCGTCCAGCCGCTCGCGGTCCTCGGCACCTTGGCGCCGGGCGAGGACGGCCCGCATCTCCTTCGCGGCCGCAAGCTCGGCCGTCTTCGTCCTGCGGAACCGGTCGCGGACATCGTCCGCAAGGGTCTCGGCCTCGCGTTCGAGAATGCGCCGTTCGGTATCGTAGCGTCCGATCTCGGCCCGCACCGCGCTGATGAAGGCGCCGACATAGGGGGCCGTTTCGGCCGAGATCGTGCTTGTCTCCGTCTCGATCCGCCCGGCAAGCGCGGATGCCTCGGCGCGGCGGTCCTCGATGCCTTTCTGCACGAGCGCATGTTTGCGGACGACATCCTGGAGGCCGTCGCGTTCGATCCGCGCGAGGAGCTTCAGCGTCGCCACCCGCCGGTCATTCATCGGTCGGATCTCCGGCTCCGGCGGCGCGGTCGGCGATGACCTGCCGGATGCGCGCGAGGAGTGCGGGATCGAAGGGCGGGGCGCTGGGGGGCGGGGTGATCGCCCGGGGCCCGGACTGCGCTTCCGCTGGCTCCTCCGGCTCCGCGGGGGCCTCCGCCGCGCCGGCGTGCGTGGCGGCGAGGGGAGCCTGGGCCTGCGCTGTCGCCTCCGTCCTCACGCCGCCG
>NZ_JBQLZP010000497.1:0-3782 GCF_052168335.1 Roseicyclus sp.
CGGCGGAGGAGCATTCCTGAGACCCTCGCGCCGCTTGTCAGGGGGCCGCCTGCGCGACTAGGCTCGGGTCCATGCGGTTCCTTGCGCTCGTCCTGTCCCTGTTCCTCGCGGCGCCCGCCTCCGCCGACACCGGCCGCTTGTCGGAGATGCTGCGCATGATCCCGGACGCGGCGATCCCGCCGGGCGCCCCGCGCCTCGACATCGCCTACGGCAATGGCGACGCGGTGCGCGGCATCGCGCGCAACGGCAACGAGGCCTGGCCCGCCGACGACTGGGCGCACGAGTTCGCGACCCTGCGCTCGGCTCCGCCCGGACAGGCCGAGGCGCTGCGGGCCGCGGGCGGCAGCACGATGAGCCTCGGCTATTTCGACTGGGTCCACAGCCTCGAGGTGGGTGCCCCGCCCGCGCGCATGGGGGTCCACTCGCTGTTTCCCGACAGCGAGATGCGCCTGCGCGGCGCGCTCTTCTCGCGCGGGATGGAGATGGCGACGCGGAACGGGCAGATGGTCCTCTGGGAGGGCGCGACCGATCACGAGGCGCGCGCCGCTGCGGTCGACCCCGAGAACCCTTTCCTGCGGGGGGACGGCATCGCGCTGCGCTTCATCGTCGAGCCCGAGCGGGCGATCTGGGCCAGCGGCTGGCCGCAGATCGAGCTGATGCAGGCGGGCGCCGGGGCGGCGCTGAGCGAGCGTCCCGAGGTCGCACAGGCGCTCGCCGCGCTCGGGGACGCCGTGCGCCGCGAGGGACGGCTGGTGGCGGTGCGGATGTCGCTTGACCTGGGCGGTGCGGGACTGTCCGACTGGCCCGAGGCGCCGCTCGCGGGCGTCTTCCTCGCCGACGTGGTGAACCGGCGCGAGGAGGCGGCGGTCCTCGGCCTGATCTTCCCGCCCGGCACCGATGCCGACGCCATCGCGCTCCGCCTGCGGGAGCGCTGGGGCGGCTCGATGCTGGCGCGCTGGGGGGCGGAGCCGGAGCTGACCGCGATCCCCGGCGCGCGGCCGGGCTTCGTGCTGACGATCTCGGGCGACTGGGGCGCGGACGAGGCGGCGTCGAACGACGCGCTCGCTTCGCTCCTCCGGGCGCGGGAGAACGGGACGCTCGCCGCGCTGCTCGCGCCCTGAGGGGCGGGGCTGACGGGGCGGCACGGCCGTCTGCGCTGCCGATGCGCCCGCAGTGGGTGCGGGGCCTCGCCGCGATCCACGCCCCCCGGGCCCGCGTCGATCTCACGATCCCGGCCGATGCCAGCGCGGACGCTGCGTCGAACGATGCGCGCCTCGCGCTTCCCTGCGCGGGAAGGAGGGGAGCGCGCCGCACTCCCGGCGCCTGAGGAGCGGGCGGCACGGCCCATCCCCGTCCCCGGCGCCGATCCGCCGGACCGGACTTCGCCGCCATCCTTCCGCAGTCAGGCCCCGGCCTTCGCGCGCCGGTCCGCGGAACCCGCGCGCGGCCCGGCGGTGACGAACGATGCCCTCGTGGCGCACCTCGCCGGGATGCTGACCGGGACGCTCGCCGCTTCGCGCGCCTCGGAGGGCGGACGCGACGGGAGCGGAAGGAGGCGCGCGCCGCTGCGGCGCGTGCCGGGGAGAGAACCGCAGGCCATGCCCCGGCGCGCGGCCGGGCCACGTGCGGACGATCCCGCGCGACCTCGGCCGAAGCCGCGCTCGGGCGCCCGCCGTCTCCTGCCTGCCCCGCTGCTCAGAGCTGCTCGACCGTCACCTTGTCGCTGTAGAAGGCGATGTGGCCCCGGATGCGCTCGACCCCCTCCAGCGGCTCCTCGTAGGACCAGGCCGCGTCGGTGATGTCGCCGGCCGCCGTCGTGACCGAGAAGTAGCTCGCCTGTCCCTTGTAGGGGCAGCGCGTGCTCGAGGAGGTGCGCTCGAGCAGCGCCATCCCGATGTCCTCGCGGGGGAAGTAGATGACCGGGGGGGCCGAGCCCTCCAGCAGTTCCAGCGCGTTCGAGGATTCCCCCACGATGGCCCCGCCCGCGCGGACGACCCATGTGCCCGGTGCGGTCCTGATCGTGATATGGTCGGCCATGTCCTTGTCCCTTCCGTCTGTCCGTCCCTGCGGACGCGCGCCTGCGCGCCGCCTTCCGTTGCGTTCCGCCCCTCAGGTGACACCGACGCCCGTGACGGTTTCGTGTCACGCGTGCCGCGGCCCGGGGTCTCAGATGGGCGCCGTCGCCCGTTCGAGCCAGGCGCGTGTCTCCGCGTCGAGGCGCGGCCCGATCCGTTCCGCCACGCCCGCGTGATAGGCGTCGAGCCAGGCGCGCTCCTCGGGCGGGAGCATCTCCGCCACGACGAGCCGCCGGTCGATGGGCGCCCAGGTCAGCGTCTCGAAGGCCAGCATCCTGCGGTCGTCGCCGCCCGGGAGGGGCGCGGCCTCGGTCACGACGACGAGGTTCTCGATGCGGATGCCGAAGGCGCCCTCGCGGTAGTAGCCCGGCTCGTTCGACAGGATCATGCCGGGTTCGAGCGGCACCGTCGAGACCCGGCTGAGCCGCTGCGGCCCCTCGTGCACGCCCAGATAGACGCCGACGCCATGCCCCGTCCCGTGGTCGAAGTCCCGCCCCGCCGCCCAGAGCGGCGCGCGCGCCAGCGCGTCGAGATGCCCGCCGGTGACGCCCCTCGGGAACCGCGCGCGGTGGATCGCGATCATGCCGCGCAGGACCTGGGTGAAGGCGGTCCGCTCCTCCGCGCCCACGTCGCCCACCGGCAGCGTCCGGGTGATGTCGGTCGTCCCATCCTCGTATTGCGCGCCCGAATCGATCAGGAAGAGCTGCCCCGGCAGGACGGGCGCGTTCGTCTCCTCCGTCACGCGGTAATGCACGATGGCTCCGTGTCGCCCCGCGCCCGCGATCGTGTCGAAACTGATGTCGCGCAGCGCGCCGGTTTCCGCCCGGAAGCCCTCGAGCGCACGGACCACGTCGATCTCGGTCAGCCCGCCCGCCGGCGCCGTCTCGTCGAACCAGCGCAGGAAGCGCGCGACGGCCGCCCCGTCGCGCAGGTGCGCCTCGGTCGTCGCCGCGATCTCGGCGGGATGCTTGCGCGCCTTGCGCAGGAGGCAGGGATCGCTGCCCGGGACGATCTCGGCCTGGCCCCGGCCGATTGCGTCGACGGCCGCCTGCGGCGCGGAACTGCGATCGACCCGGACGCGCCCCGTCTCGGCCGCGAGATGTTCCGCGAGCGCCGCCTCGGGGTGGATCGCGACGCCCTCGGGCAGCGCCACGCCCGCGAGCTTCGCGGGCTCGGCATAGAGGTCCAGCCGCCCCGAGCGCCGCAGGATTCCCATGGCGTGCAGGAGCGGCGTGTGTCCCACGTCGCCGCCCCGCAGGTTCAGGAGCCAGCAGAGGCTGTCGGGCTGGGTGAGGAGCGCCGCATCCTCCTCCGCTCCGGCGAGGTCCCCGGCCACGGCCGAGAGCTTCGCCGCCGCGCTCTCGCCCGCGTAGCGCTCGGGCCAGGCGGAGGCGGGGGCCATCGGCGGGGCGGGCCGGTCCGTCCAGATCCGGTCGACGAGGTTCTCCACGGGTCGGAGCGCGACCTGCCGCCGCCCGAGCGCCTCCTCCAGCCGCGCGATCTCGGCCGCGCTGTGCAGCCAGGGGTCGTAGGCCACGACGCCGCCGCCCGGCAGCATGTCGGCGAGCCAGGTCTCGAGCTTTGTCTCGGGCCAGTCGACCGGGGTGAAGCTCTCCATGTCCGACTGCGCACGCACCTGCACGCGGTAGCGCCCGTCGACGAAGATCCCCGCGCGATCCGCCAGGACGGCCGCGAAGCCCGCGGAGC
>NZ_JBQLZP010000498.1:0-4838 GCF_052168335.1 Roseicyclus sp.
TGGACGTTCATCGCCAGGTCGATGGTGCCGAGCGCCGCGCCGAAGACGAAGAGCGCGGCGCCGAGGACCAGCGGCGTCCCCGAGAGCATCAGCACCGGCAGGAGGGCAACGAGGCCGACGCCCCCCGCCAGCACCATGCCGCGCGCCCCGCGCCGCGCGCTGACATAGCCCGTGACCGGCATGGCGACGATGGAGCCGATGCCGAGACAGAGGAGCAGCAGGCCGAGCTGCGCGTCGTTCGCCTCGACCCGCGCCTTGGCGAAGGGGATGAGCGGCGCCCATGCGGCCATGACGAACCCGGCGGCGAAGAAGGACAGGCGCGTGGCGAGGGCGGCGGGGCGGGCCCCGTCCGCGGCGGAAACGGTCATGCAGGTCTATCCGGTCTCGGGCGCCTGTCATCGGGCGGCGCCTTGCCCGCGCAACTCACGCCGGCGGCCCCGCGCCGTCAAGCCCCTTCCACGCGCTCCGGCGGGCCTTCGCCCGAGCGCGCCGCGCGGTCGCCATGCCGGGCCGCGGGCCGCACACCGGCCGAAGCGCGGGGCGCTCCGCTCATCCCGCGCCCTCCAGGCGGCGCCGGTCGAGGTCGGGACTTGCGGAGCGCCGCGTTCCGTGGCCCAACTCCGCCGGCAGGACGACGAGGGGTGTCGCAGATGGATTTCGCCGGGCTTTCCGCCTTTCCGATCACGCCCGCCGACGCCGCGGGCCGGGTCGATACCGAGAACCTTGCCCGCCTGGTGGACCGCCTCATGGTGGCAAGGGTCGATAGCATCGGACTTCTCGGCAGCACGGGCACCTACGCCTATCTCGCGCGGGAGGAGCGGCGGCGTGCGGTCGCCGCGGCGGCCGAGGCGCTGGGGGGTGCCGTGCCGCTTCTGGTCGGCGTCGGCGCGCTCCGCACGGACGGGGCCCGCGCGCTGGCCCGCGACGCGGCGGAGGCCGGGGCCGACGCCCTTCTCCTCGCGCCGGTCTCCTACACGCCGCTCACGGACGCTGAGGTCTTCGAGCACTTCCGGACCGTGGCCGAGGCGACGGACCTGCCGCTCTGCATCTACAACAACCCCTCGACCACGCATTTCACCTTCGGGGCCGAGCTGATCGCACGGCTGGCCGAGGTGCCCGGGATCGCCGCCGTGAAGATGCCCGCACCCGCGGGCGATATCGCCGCGGATGTCGCGAAGCTCCGCGCCGCGGTGCCCGAGGGCTTCGCCATCGGCTACAGCGGCGACTGGGTCTGCGCCGAGGCGCTGCTCGCAGGCGCGGACACCTGGTTCAGCGTCGTTGGCGGCCTCCTGCCCGAGGTCGCGCTGCGCCTGACCCGCGCGGCGCAGGCGGGCGACGCGGCCGAGACGCGACGCCTCGATGCGCGCCTCGCGCCGCTCTGGGCGCTCTTCCGGGCGCATGGCGGGCTGCGCGTCATGGTTGCGGGCGCGCAGCTCATGGGACTGACCGCTCACGCGGCGCCCCGGCCGATCCTGCCGCTCGGCCCCGAGGCCACGCGCGCGGTGGCGGAGGCGCTCGAACAGGTCCGCGGGATCGCCTGACACGCCCGGGATTCCACCGGAAATCCGGCTGGCCGCGTTCGGTTTCGCCGTGCGCGTAGCGGCGAAAATGCTATGTCCATGATCATGGACATCGTTCTCGTCACCACCGTCATCGCCTCGCTCTTCCTGGTGATCGGCGCGGCCGAGCCGCTTGCGGCCCGGCTCCGGGTGCCCATGAGCGTGATCCTCGCGGTGCTCGGCGTGCTCATCGGGGTCGGCGCGCTGTTCTTCCTGCGAACCGAACTGACCGACGCGCTCAACCCCGTGGCCGAGGCGATCCTCGGGCTGCCGATCCGGTCGAACGTCTTCCTCTACGTGTTCCTGCCGACGCTGCTGTTCCAGGCGACGCTGGGCATGAACCTGCGGCGGATGCTCGACGACTGGGTGCCGATCTTCGTCCTCGCCATCGTGGCGGTCGTGGTCGCCACGCTCTTCGTGGGCTACGCCCTCTCGTGGGCGAGCGCGCTGCCGCTGGCGGCCTGCCTCCTCATCGGGGCGATCGTCTCGACCACCGATCCCTCGGCGGTCGTCACGATCTTCCGCTCGATCTCGGCGCCGCGGCGGCTCGCGCGGATCATCGAGGGCGAGAGCCTGCTGAACGACGCCGCGGCCATCGCGCTCTTCGGGGTCTTCATGGGCTTCGTCATGCTGGGCGTGCCCGACCCCGACATCGGCGCGGCCATCGCGCGCTTCCCGCTCCTGATCGCGGGCGGCGCGCTGACGGGCTGGGTCGCGGCGCGCGTCGCGGTCTGGGTCATGGCGCTCTTCGAGCGGCACGAGCGGGCGCAGATCTCGATCTCCGTCGCGCTGCCCTACCTCGCCTTCATCATCGCCGAGCAGAGCATCGGCGCCTCGGGCGTCATCGCGGTGGTGGCGGCGGGCCTGACGCTGAACCTGACGGGGCCGGGACGCCTGCCGCCGCAGGCCTGGGCGAACCTGCGCGAGATCTGGGACCTGCTGGCCTACTGGTCGGGGGCGCTGATCTTCATCCTCGCGGCCCTGCTCATTCCGCGCCTTCTGGAGGAGGCGCGTCCGGGCGACTTCGTCCTCATCGTCGTGGTCGTCGCCGCCGCGCTGGCGGCGCGCGCGGTGATCCTATTCGGCCTTCTGCCGCTGATGACACGGCTGCGCGCCTCGCCCCCCGTCGAGACGCCGTTCCGCGTGGCGATCCTCTGGGGCGGCCTCCGGGGCGCGGTGACGCTCGCCCTCGCCCTCGCCGTCACCGAGAGCCTGCGGGTGCCCATCGAGGTCAAGCGCCTCGTCGGCATCCTCGCCACCGGCTTCACCCTCTTCACGCTGATCGTTCAGGGCACGACGCTGCGCCTGGTGATCGGGCGGCTCGGGCTCGACCGGCTCTCGCCCATCGACGAGGCGCTGTCGCGGCAGGTCGTGGCCGTCTCGCTCCAGACCGTGCGCGAGGATCTCGCTCGCACCAACGAGAACTACGAGCTCACGCGCGAGATCGTCCGCTCGGAGGCGAAAAGCTTCGGCGAACGCCTCGACGAGGCGGTGAAGACCGCCGAGGACAGCGCCGACATCCTCGATCGCGACCGGATCACGCTGGGCCTGATCGCGCTGGCGGGGCACGAGCGGGACTCGATCCTGCTGCGCGTGCGCGACCGGACGATCTCGACCCGCATGGCCGAACAGGTGCTGTCGGACGCCGAACGGCTGATCGAGGGCGCGCGGACGAGCGGGCGGAACGGCTACCAGCGCGCGGCGCGGCGGAGCGTCGCCTACGGGCGCGCCTTCCAGGCCGCGGTGCTGCTCCAGAGACGGCTCGGCATCTCGGGTCCGCTGGCGCGGCTGACGGCGGACCGCTTCGAGCTCCTCCTGTCGCAACGGCTGGTGCTGCGCGACCTCGACAGCTTCATCGACCGGCGCATCCGGCGCATCCACGGCCGCCGCGTGGCCGACCTCCTGCACGAGCTGCTGGCCCGGCGCGTCGAGGCGCTGGAGACCGCGCTCGAGGGCCTGCGCCTGCAATATCCGGGCTATGCCGAGGAGCTGGAGCGCAAGTTCATCCGCCGCACCGCGCTGCGCCTCGAGGAGCGGGAGTACACGGCGATGCGCGAGGACGGGCTGATCGGGGCCGAGGTCCATTCCGCGCTGATGCAGGACATCGCCGCCCGCCGCACCGCCGCCGAGGCGCGGCCGCACCTCGACATCGCGATCCAGCGGGCGGAACTGGTGCGGCAGTTCCCGCTTTTCGCCGATCTCGACGAGGCGGCGCTGAAGCGCCTCGGCCGCGCGCTCCAGACCCGCTACGTCAACGCGGGCGAGATCGTGCTGCGCAAGGACGGGGCCGTGGGCCGCGTCCACTTCATCGCCTCGGGCGCGGTCGAGCTGGAGACGGCGGGCCAGAGCTGGCGGCTCGGCCGTGGCGAGATGTTCGGCCAGATGGCGATCCTGTCGAACCGCGCGCGCCGCGCCGAGGTCCGCGCCATCGCACCCTCGACGCTCCTCGTGCTCGACCAGGACCGTTTCCGCCGCCTGCTCGAGCGGAGTCCGACCCTGCAGGAAGCGGTTCGCGCCAGCGCCGAGAAGCGGGGCATCGCGCCGGAGGATCTGCTGCCCGAGACGGCGCAGGCGTCCTGACGGGAACCGGGACGGCGCGGCGGAGATTGACCGGACAGCAGAGAAGGCCTCCGCCCATGTCCCATGCCCTCCGCATCACCGCCCTCCTCCTCGCGCTCTGCCTGCCCGGCGGCGCGCTCGCCGATCCCGTGCGGACCGGCGCCGAGCATTGCGTCGTGAACGTCCGCGCCGACGATCCGCTGAACCTGCGCACGGGGCCCGGAACGCGCTACCGTGTCCTGACCGCCCTGCCCTACGCGCGCTGCGGGATCATGGTGACGGAGGCCTGCGCCGGAAACTGGTGCCCGGTCGAGGACGGGCATTACGCGGGTTGGGTCCACCGCCGCTACATCGCCGCCGTGTCGGCGCCGACGAACTGCGTCCACCCGCTCGCCCGGCCGCGCGACGTCGCGCTCCGCGCCTGGCCGGCGGAGCGCTCGCGCCTCCTGACGCGCCTCGCGCCCCGAAGCTGCGGCATCGCGCTCCTGCCCTACACCGTGCGTGGCTGGCAGAAGATCAGGCAGGACGGGTGGGAGGGCTGGGTCCGGTCGTCCGACCTCCTCCTGATCGTGGAATGAGCCCTTTCCTGTGTGACAGTCCCGGCCTAGATGCGGGGCGCGCGACCGGCGGACAGGAGCATCCATGCAGCGGCTCGGCGCCCTCTGGCGCGGCGAACTCCCCCTGAGCGAGGCATTCTGGACCTGGGTGGTCCAGATCGGC
>NZ_JBQLZP010000499.1:0-6290 GCF_052168335.1 Roseicyclus sp.
TCGACGCCGAGCCCTGGCTCGCCGAGCAGGAGGGCGAGGAGCCTGCCGCCGCCGGAGCCTACGCCGCCCCCGTCGACGCGGCGGAATAGCCTTTTCCCGACCTGCCACCGATCGGCGGCGCGGTGCGAAATGCCGCGCCGGAAGGGCCAGGCTGCCCTTTACATGCCTTGCCGCATGTGAGATATGTTCACCGTTGAACATAAATTCATTTGCAGATCCCCGTGATTGAACCGCAGACCGACCTCCCGGACGAAGAACATCTCTTCCGCCTCTTGCGCCAGCTCGACGCGGCGCCGGAGGCGTCGCAGCGGGCGACGGCCGAGGCGCTGGGAATCAGTCTCGGCGGGCTCAACGCGCAGCTTCGCGCGGCGACCCGCGCGGGCCTCGTCCGGATCGCGGAGAAGAACTCGACCGACCGCCGCCAGAGGGCGGCCTACCTCCTCACCCCGCGCGGCGCGGCCGAAAAGGCCCGGCTGGTCACCCGGTTCCTCGCCCGCAAGTTCGACGAATACAACGCTCTCCATGCCGAACTGACCGGCATGCCGAGCCGCCTCAGCCCTCCAGGAAACAGGACATTACCGATCATGCAAAGCCACCTTGCGCCCGTGCCCGAACTCTACGTCTCCTATGACAGCGCCCAGAAACTGAAGCTCGAGGCCGCGGACCTCCCCTCCTGGGACCTGACGCCGCGGCAGACCTGCGACCTCGAACTGCTGATGAACGGCGGCTTCGCGCCGCTGAAGGGCTTCCTCGGGCGCGAGGACTACGAGAGCGTGGTCGAGACCATGCGCCTCGCCGACGGGACGCTCTGGCCGATGCCGATCACACTCGACGTGTCGCAGGCCTTCGCCGACAGCGTCGAGCCCGGGCAGGACATCGCGCTGCGCGACGCGGAGGGCGTGATCCTCGCGATCCTCTCCATCTCGGACAAGTGGAGCCCCGACAAGCCGCGCGAGGCGGCGAAGGTCTTCGGCGCCGACGACCTCGCGCATCCGGCGGTCAACTACCTCCACCACGTCGCGGGGCCGGTCTATCTCGGCGGCGCGATCACCGGCATCCAGCCGCCCGTCCACTACGACTTCCGCGCCCGCCGCGATACGCCGAACGAGCTGCGCGCCTATTTCCGCAAGCTCGGCTGGCGCCGCGTCGTCGCCTTCCAGACGCGCAACCCGCTGCACCGCGCACACCAGGAACTGACCTTCCGCGCCGCCCGCGAGGCGCAGGCGAACCTGCTGATCCACCCCGTCGTCGGCATGACCAAGCCCGGCGACGTCGATCACTTCACGCGCGTGCGCTGCTACGAGGCGGTGCTCGACAAGTACCCGGCCGCGACCACGCACATGAGCCTGCTGAACCTCGCCATGCGCATGGCGGGCCCGCGCGAGGCGGTGTGGCACGGGATCATCCGCAGGAACCACGGCTGCACCCACTTCATCGTCGGTCGCGATCACGCCGGACCGGGCAAGAACAGCCAGGGCAAGGACTTCTACGGCCCCTACGACGCGCAGGAGCTGTTCAAGCAGCACGAGGCGGAGATCGGCCTCGAGATGGTCGACTTCAAGCACATGGTCTACGTGCAGGAGAAGGCGCAGTACTACCCCGCCAACGAAGTGCCCGAGGGCGACACGATCCTCGACATCTCCGGGACCGAGCTGCGCCGCCGTCTGCGCGAGGGGCTCGAGATCCCCGAGTGGTTCTCCTTCCCCGAGGTGGTGCAGGAGCTCCGCCGCACCTCGCCGCCGCGCTCAAAGCAGGGCTTCACGGTTTTCTTCACGGGCCTTTCGGGGTCCGGCAAGTCGACGATCGCCAACGCCATCATGGTCAAGCTGATGGAGATGGGCGGGCGTCCCGTGACGCTGCTGGACGGCGACGTGGTGCGCAAGCACCTGTCCTCGGAACTCGGCTTCTCGAAGGAACACCGCGACATCAACATCCGCCGCATCGGCTACGTCGCCAGCGAGATCACCAAGAACGGCGGCATCGCGATCTGCGCGCCCATTGCACCCTACATGGCCACCCGCAGGGCCGTGCGCGAGATGGTCGAAGCCTACGGCGCCTTCGTCGAGGTCCATGTCGCCACCAGCATCGAGGAATGCGAGCGCCGCGACCGCAAGGGCCTCTACAAGCTCGCGCGCGAAGGCAAGATCAAGGAGTTCACCGGCATCTCCGACCCCTACGAGGCGCCGACCGCCGCCGAGCTGGTGGTCGACACCGAGGGCACCGAGGTCGACTACTGCGCGCAGCAGGTGCTCCTGAAGCTCGAGCAGATGGGCCTCGTGGCGGGCTGACCTCGGGCCTGCTCTCCGTCTCGCGGCCGCCGCCGCGGGACGGGATAGGATGGCTGCAACGCCGGTCAGTCACCGCTGCGACTGTGGACAAGGCTCCCATCCACGGTGCCCGCGCCGCGGATGAACCCGCTGACCGCGCCGCTCAGCGGGCTTCGGGGAAGGCTGCGCCGGGGTCGAGGACCGCGACCGTTCCGGCGGGAATGTTCCAGAGCGTCGGATAGCGCGCGAGGAAGGCCGCGCCGATCCTGAGAAGGTCGGCCTCGGGGTCGGACCGGCTGTCGCCGGGCCCGCCCGCCTCCACGAGGCGCAGGTCGAGGTCGCGGAAGGCCGCGCCGCCGAAGATCGCTTCGGCGAGGCGCGCCCTGTCCCCGTCCACCGCGAGGAGGCCCGCCTCCTCGAGCGCGGCGCGCGTCGCGGCACGGAGGTAGAGCGTCCCGCCGTCGCCCGTGTCGAGGTCGAGCGCGAGGGGCAGGCCGCCCGCCTCCGCCGCCGCCGTGGGCAGCCCGGCCTCGCCCGGCGCGACCTCGATCCGCGCGAGCACCTCGCCGGGCGCGGGCGCGTCGGCAAGCGCCCCCTCCGGCCCCGCGCGCAGGATCGTCAGCACCTGCCGCCCGTAGTCGAGCACGAAGGCCTCGCCCGCGACCGCCGGCGCGCCGACGAAGCCGAGGAAGTCGTCGCCGAGCGCCGCCTCCGCGAAACCGAAATTGCCGCTTCTGAGCGCCGGACCGAGCGTCACCGCCTGCCCCCCGAGCGTGACCGGCGCCGCCTGGTGCTCGCGCACCTCGATGATCTGCCCGGAGGCGGCGCGCCCCTCGGCGAGCAAGCGCCCCTCGGGCAGGTCGAGCGCGTCGCGGTTGAGAAAGACGGCGTCGGGCGTGCCCATGTCGAACATCATGCGCCCCTCGGCCCCGCCCACCGTGGCGGCGATCATCGGCTTGCCGTCCGCGACGGAGAAGGGGATCTCGCGGCGGTCGGCGCCGGGTGCCAGCAGGTCCGCCGCCGCCGGAGCGGGCAGCATCGCGGCGAGGAGCAGCGCCGGGAGAACCGGCGCGCGCCGCGCGGGGAACAGCCTGCGACCCATCGGGAAAGCCGCCTCAGCCGTCGCTCGGCGCGGCCTCGGCTCCGGGCGGGGTCTCGGCGGTGTCGGGTTGGTCGGCGGGCGTGGGCGCGTCCCCGTCGGTGGGAAGGCCCGCCTCCCACTCGGTCTGCAGCACCTCGCCGGTCGCGTAGCGCATGACGCCCGCGCCCTGCCTGCGGCCGTTGACGAAGTTGCCCTCGTAGACGTCGCCGTTCGAATAGGTGGCGATGCCGTAGCCGTTGATCTCGCCATCGTCCCAGGCGCCGGCATAGGTGAAGCCGTCAGGCATGGTCAGCGTACCCTCACCCTCGCGCTGACCCGCGACGAACTCGCCCTCGTAGACGGTGCCGTCGGCATAGGTCGCCACGCCCTGCCCATGGCGCAGTCCATCCTCCCACTGGCCCTCGTAGCGGTAGCCGTCGGGATGGCTCATGACGCCCTGGCCGTGCTGGCGCGCGTTGAGGAACTGGCCCTCGTAGACGAGGCCGTTGGCGTAGCGCGCGACGCCGGCGCCCTGGATGACGCCGTCGACCCAGTCGCCCTCGTAGGAGGAGCCGTCGGGATAGGTGATCGTCCCCGTCCCGTGGGCGAGGTCGTTGCGGAAGGCGCCGACATAGACCGAGCCGTCGGGATAGGTGACCTGTCCCTGCCCCTCGATCCGGCCCTCGTGCCATTCGCCCACGTAGACGTAGCCGTCGGTGCCGGTGAAGGTGCCCGTGCCCTGCCGCCGGTCGTCCTCGAACGTGCCCTCGTAGACGTCGCCGTTGGCGTAGACCACGCGGCCCTGCCCCTCGCGCCGGCCGTCGACCAGCGTGCCGGTGTAGACGTCGCCGTTGGGCTGGGTCAGCGTGCCCTCGCCGTTGATCTGGCCGTCGAGCCACTGGCCCTCGTAGACGACGCCGTCCGCCATCTCGAGGCGGCCCGTGCCCTCGCGCTGGCCCTCGTCGAACTGGCCGGTATAGGTCGCGCCGTCTGGGTAGACGATGGTGCCCTGCCCCTGCTTCAGCCCGTTCTCCCACTGGCCCTCGTAGCGGTAGCCGTTCGGCCCCGTCATGACGCCGAGCCCGTGGTGGAGCGCGTTCAGGAACTCGCCCGTGTAGCTCACGCCGTTGGCGTAGACGGCGGTGCCGGTGCCCTCGATCCGGCCCTCGTTCCACTCGCCGTCATAGGTCGAGCCGTCGGCGAAGGTGATCGAGCCCGTGCCCTGCGGGCGGCCCGCGGCGAAGGCGCCCTCGTAGACCGAGCCGTCGGGAAAGCGCGCGACGCCCTGGCCGCGGATCTCGCCGTCGACCCATTCGCCGGTGTATTCGTAGCCGTTCGGCAGCCGGTAGGTGCCGGTGCCGTGCTGCACGCCGTTGCGGAACTCGCCCTCGTAGATTCCGCCGTTGTCGTACTGCACGATGTCGGTGCTGGTGTCGTCCTGCCCGAACGCCGCCCCGGACGCGAACATCAGTCCGCCTGCAACCGCGACGCCCCATTTCGTCTTTCGCACGGGTCTCGCCCCTCCATGTCCCGGAACCGCCTCCGTTCCGCCGGCACCGCTCGGCCCGGACAAAGCTAGGGGAGGCACCCAGTCTCTGCAACGCCTTTCGGCCCGCCGGGCGCGCGACGGCTTGGCCCCGCCGGGAGGTCTGCTATGTGGGGGCGCAACCGACGAGAGACGAGGCCCCGAGACCATGCCCGAGCGCTTTCGACTGACCCTCGCGCAACTGAACCCGACGGTGGGCGACCTCGCGGGCAACGCCGGGATGGCGCGCGCCGCCTGGGCCGAGGCGAAGGCCGCGGGCGCGGACATGATCGCCTTCCCCGAGATGTTCCTGACCGGCTACCAGCTCCAGGACCTGGTGAAGAAGCCCGCCTTCGCGATGGACGTGCACCGGGTGACGGGCGAGCTCGCCTCCGCCTGCGCGGAGGGGCCCGCCATCGGCATCGGCGGCCCGCTGCCCGGGGGCGCCAAGCCCTTCAACGCCTACTACATCCTGCAGGAGGGCCGGATCGCCGCGACCGTGCTCAAGCACCACCTGCCGAACTACAACGTCTTCGACGAGAAGCGCTACTACCACGCCGGCGACCCCTCGGGGCCGGTGCGCGTGGGGCCGGTGCGCATCGGCGTGCCGATCTGCGAGGACGCCTGGTTCGAGGACGTGACCGAGACGCTGGCCGAGACGGGGGCCGAGATCCTGCTCGTGCCGAACGGCTCGCCCTACCACCGGGGCAAGATGGACATCCGCCAGGCGCAGATGGTCGCCCGCGTGGTCGAGACGGGGCTGCCGCTGGCCTACCTGAACCTCCTCGGCGGGCAGGACGACCAGGTCTTCGACGGGGCGAGCTTCGTGCTCAACCCGCACGGGCAACTCACCCACCAGTTCCCGGCCTACGAGCCGGGCCTCTTCCACGTCGACTTCGAGAGGGGCGACGACGGCTGGCGGGCGATCCCGGGCGCCAAGGCGAAGCTGCCCGACGCCTGGGAGGCGGACTACCGCACCATGGTCCTGTCGCTCGGCGACTACATGCGCAAGGCGGGGTTCGGCAAGGCGGTCCTCGGCCTGTCGGGCGGGGTCGACAGCGCGCTCGTGGCCGCCATCGCCTGCGACGCGCTGGGACCGGAAAACGTGCGCTGCGTCATGCTGCCCTCGCGTTTCACCTCCGAAACGTCGCTGGAGGACGCGCGCGACGTGGCCGCGCGGCTCGGCTGCCGGCTCGACACGGTTTCGATCGGCACCGCGCACGAGGCCGTCCTCGGCGCGCTCGGGGACCTCTTCGCGGGGACCGAGCCCGGCATCACCGAGGAGAACGTGCAGTCGCGCCTTCGCGGCGTGATGCTCATGGCGCTGTCGAACAAGTTCGGCGAGATCCTGCTGACCACCGGCAACAAGTCCGAGGTCGCGGTCGGATACGCCACGATCTACGGCGACATGGCGGGC
>NZ_JBQLZP010000500.1:0-2388 GCF_052168335.1 Roseicyclus sp.
TCCTCCACGACGCGCAGCGCCTCGAGATGGGCGGCGCGGTTCGCGCGCGCCTCCTCCGAGCCCGCGACGAGGTTCGAGCGCAATCTCATCGACCTGTCCCCCTCATGCCTCTCCCCCCTCGGCGCCTTCGCCCCGGATCAGCCCCTCGTTCACCTGGAGCCAGCGCTCGCGGTAGGCGTGGCGGGCGGCGGCCGCGACGTCGTTCTGGAAGGCCGCGTTCACGCCCGCGCCGATGGCCGCGCCCACGAACGGGGCGAGCTGCGCGGCCTTGCGCGTCGAGAGGTTCAGGCCGAGCACCGCCGCCACGCGCTTGGCCGCCGACTGCGCGCCCGCCGTCTGGCCCGTCAGCCGCACGATCCGGCCCCAGCTGTCGGCGGGGAGGTCCGTCCGGTCCCGCGCCAGCCGCGCCAGCGCCGCGCGCTTCTCCGCCATGCCGTTCGCACCCGCGAGTTCCAGCGTGTCGAGGATGAAGACCCGCTCCGCGTCGGTATCCGCCCCGAAGCCGTAGCAGAGGCCCGTCAGCCGCACGGTCCTGAGCGCCAGCGTGATCGTCGCCGGCACGTCGACGGCGAGGCCGAGCGCGCCGAAGGCGCCCGCCGCGCCCCCGCCCGTCACCGCGTAGCCGAGCGCCCAGCGCCGGATGTCGGCCGCCGCCGCGTCGCAGGCCCGAAGGTCCGCGAAGTCGTGGTCGAGGGCCACGCGCCGGATCGAGGCCGAGGCCGCCCAGTCGGCGCCGCGGATCACCAGCTCGACCGCCTCGGCGGGCACCAGCCGGTGCGTCAGCACGCTGACCGGCCGCGCGATGCCCCGGATCGCCCGCGGCAGGAGCGCGGGCTGCGCGGCGCGGTAGGCGTCCTGCTCCTCGAGCACGCTCCGCAGGTAGCCCTCCTCGGTGGCCGCCTGCCGCCCCGTCCCGCTCTCCTTCGTCGGCCTGTCCTTCCTCGGCCAATCCTTCTCCGCCATGGCGCTCGCCTCCGGTGCTGCCTGCCGTTGCCTTGCGCGTCTCATGTGGCGGGTTCCCCGTCCTGCGCCAAGGCATCGGCCGGAAGCTTGCGGCCCCGCGGGTCGTAGGCGGCGGCCCAGGGGGTGCCGTCCCCCGCCGCGCAGGTCACGACGAGATGCACGCCCGGCGCGGCCGAGGGGCGCGCGGCGCAGTCGGTGGGCGCGCCCCCGGTCTCGGCCACGTAGAGCGCGGCCGCGGCCTCGATGATCTCGGTCTCGGTCGGGGGCCGCGCGCCCACGCCAAGCCGGACACCGAGCGCCAGCGCCAGCGTCGCGAGCGCGGCCAGCGGCAGGGCGATGCCCCGCGTCACCGCTCGGGATCCTTCTTGATCTCGCTGATCTCGCGGTCGAGGAAGTAGCTGATGACCGACCGGATCAGCACGAGGAGCCCGAGGAACAGGAGATCCTCCAGCCTGAGGCTCAGCGCCGTGTGGATGATGTCCGACACGATCAGCAACTCGAGGCCCGAGAGGATGTAGCGCCCGAGTTCCACCCGCTCGCGGTTGATGATCGTGGCGCGCGCGGTCTCGACCCGCCGGACCTCCGCCGAGACGAAGCCGATCAGGAAGCGGACGGCGCCGATGAGCATGACGGCGATGGCCAGCACCACGACGACGGCCGAGGCCCATTCGAGCAGGTGCGCGAGCGTCGCGAGATCCGTGTGCAGGATCCCCTCCGTCTGCTCGATATCCGCCAGCCGCTCCACCCCCGCTCACCCCATCGAGGCCATGAGTTCGCGCCCGACCAGCATCCGCCGGATCTCGGAGGTGCCGGCGCCGATCTCCATGAGCTTGGCGTCGCGGAACATGCGGCTGACGGCGCTGTCGTTGAGGAACCCCGCGCCGCCCAGCGCCTGAACGGCCTGGTGGGCGACCTTCATCCCCTCCTCCGAGGCGTAGAGCACGCAGGCCGCCGCGTCCTGCCGCGTGACCTCGCCCCGGTCGCAGGCCTTGGCGACCTCGTAGGCATAGGCGCGGGCCGAGTTCATCGCGGTGTACATGTCCGCGATCTTGCCCTGCATGAGCTGGAAGCTCCCGATGGGCTGGCCGAACTGGCGGCGCTCGACCATGTAGGGCATGACCTCGTCGAGGCAGCCGGCCATGATCCCGATGTTGACGCCCGAGAGGACAACGCGCTCGTAATCGAGGCCGGACATGAGCACGCGGACGCCCTTTCCCTCCTCGCCCAGCACGTTCTCGAAGGGCACCTCCACGTCCTCGAACACCAGCTCCGCCGTGTTCGAGCCGCGCATCCCGAGCTTGTCGAAATGCGGCGAGGTGGAGAAACCCTTCATCTCCTTCTCGATCAGGAAGGCGGTGATGCCCTTCGACCCGGCCTCGGGGTCGGTCTTGGCGTAGACCACCAGCGTGTCGGCGTCAGGGCCGT
>NZ_JBQLZP010000501.1:0-3277 GCF_052168335.1 Roseicyclus sp.
CCTCGTGAAGTCCGTGTTCAACCCGAATATCTCGGAGAAGGGCGAACTCCTCTGGGCGCGTGTCTCGATGGCCTTCGCCATCGCGCTGGCGACCTGGCTCGGGATCAACCCGCCGGGCTTCGCGGCTCAGGTGGTGGCGCTGGCCTTCGGTCTGGCGGCGGCAACCCTGTTCCCGACGCTGATGATGGGGATCTTCTCGAAGCGCATGAACGCGCCCGGGGCGATCTGGGGGATGATCGCGGGTCTCGTCGTGACCTGCGCCTATCTCTTCACCTACCTCGGGGTCTTCTTCATCCCCGGCACCAACATGCTGGACAACACGGCAGCCAACCACCTCTTCGGCATCCCGCCGACCCACTTCGGGCCGATCGGTGCGGCGATCAACTTCGCCGTCGCCTACTTCGTCTCGAAGGCCACCGCAGCACCGCCGCAGCACATCCAGGACCTCGTCGAGAGCGTCCGGATCCCGCGCGGCGCCGGTGCGGCACTGTCGAAGTGACCGCATGAAAGAGACAGGGCCTGCGACACCGCGGGCCCTGTTCAGGACAGCGGCGCATCCCGACAAGCATCGGGGTGCGCCTTTTCACTTGCGGGGCCGGAACGATGTCCGAGACCACGACCGTAGATATCGCCGCGACGCTTGCCGGCACCCATCCCTACGACGCCCTGCCGCCCGAGGATCGCGAAGCGCTGGCCCGCGAGACCGACCTGCAGGAGGTGCCCGAGGGCGCCATCATCTACGCGATCGGCGCGCCGCAGACGCATCTCTACCTCGTCCTCGAGGGCCGTATCGACATTTCCGACGCCGGCGGCGAGATCCTGTCGATCCTCGGTCCCCGCAACTCCTTCGGCGAGCGCGGGCTGATGAAGGACGGCGCGGCCGTCGTGACCGCCACGGCGGGGGAGCCCTCGCGCCTCCTCCGCATCCCGGCCGCGGCGTTCCACGACCTCATCGCGAAGCATCCGCGCGTCATGCGGTTCTTCGACCGGACGCGGCCCGCCCGGACGCGGCGGCAGGACATCACCACCATCGCGCTCGCCGACCTGATGACGCGCGACCCGCTCACCTGCACGCCGCAGACGCCGCTGATCGAGGCGGCGCGCAAGATGCGGGAGATCCACGTCTCCTGCATCATCGCGGCCGAGGAAGGCGCGGTGCGCGGCATCCTGACGACCGGCGACATCACCTCGCGCGCGGTGGCCGAGGGCCTGCCGGGGACCACGCCCGTTTCGCAGGTGATGACGCCCGACCCCGTGACGCTGCCGCCCGGCGCGCTGGTGGCCGACGTGCTGCACACGATGGTCGAGCGCGGCATCACCCACATGCCGGTGGTCGAGGCGGGCAAGCTCGTCGGCATCCTCACGCAGACCGACCTCACGCGGTTCCAGGCCACGTCCTCGGCCGCGCTGATCCAGGAGATCGCGTCGGCCCCCGACAGCGCCGCGCTCGCGCGGATCGTGGGGCGCATCCCCGAGTTGCTCGTGCAGCTCGTCGCCGCGCAGAACCCCCACCAGGTCGTCACGCGCCTCATCACCGACATCGGCGACGCCACCACACGGAGACTTCTGGCGCTGGCCGAGGCGCGGCTCGGACCGCCGCCCGTGCCCTACCTCTGGCTCGCCTGCGGCAGCCAGGGCCGCCAGGAGCAGACCGGCGTCTCCGACCAGGACAATTGCCTCATCCTCGACGATGCCGCGACGCCGCCCGACGACGCCTATTTCTCCGAGCTCGCGAAATTCGTCTCGGACGGGTTGAACGAGGCGGGGTATTTCTACTGCCCCGGCGACATGATGGCGACGGCGATCCGTTGGCGGCAGCCGCTGCGCGTCTGGCGGCAGTACTTCGCCAAATGGATCGCGGTGCCCAACCCGGAGGCGCAGATGCTCGCCTCCGTCATGTTCGACCTGCGCCCGATCGGCGGGCATTTCGGCCTGTTCACCGATCTCCAGGAGGAGACGCTGGAGGCGGCCTCGAAGAACTCGATCTTCGTTGCGCACATGATCTCGAACTCGCTCAAGCACCAGCCGCCGCTCGGCCTGTTCCGCGGTTTCGCGACGGTGCGCTCGGGCGAGCGGAAGAACACGATCGACCTCAAGCACAACGGAGTCGTGCCGGTCGTGGACCTCGGGCGGATCTATGCGCTGAAGGGACGCCTGACCGAGGTGAACACGCGGGCACGGCTCGTCTCGGCGGCGGAGACGGGGGCGGTCTCCTCATCGGGCGGGCGCGACCTTCTGGACGCCTACGACATGATCGCGCAGACACGGCTCGAGCATCAGGCCGAGCTGATCAAGCGCGGCGAGAAGCCCGACAACTTCATGACGCCCGGCGACCTCTCGGACTTCGAGCGGAGCCACCTGCGGGACGCCTTCGTCGTGATCAAGACCATGCAGAACGCCGCCGCCTCCGGGCGCGGCTATCTGAGCTGAGGAGAGCGACTTGTTCTGGATGCTGGTGACGACCTTCGTGGCGGGCTTTGCAGGGGCGGGCGTCGGCCTCGCCCTGCGCGCGCTCACGCGCAAGCGGCTGCCGAAGGGCATCATCCCGGTCTGCGCGGGCCTCGCCATGATCGTCGCGACCATCGGCCAGGAATACGGCTGGTACGAGGGCGTGCGCCGGACCATGCCGGCGGATCTTGTGGTCCTGTCCACCCGCGAACAGCAGGCCTGGTACCAGCCCTGGACCTTCGTGCAGCCCTGGGTGAAGGGTTTCATCGGCTTCTCGCCCGCCGAGACGGTCGAGACCGCCGAGGGCTCCGGGTTCCATGCGGTGCAGCTTCGCGTGCAGGAGCGCTGGAACCCGCAGACCGTGGTGCCCGCGCTCGTCGACTGCGGCGAGGGCCGCTGGGCCGACCTCACGCCCGACATGACCTTTTCGGAAACCGGGGAGCCGACCGGCGCCGCGTGGCGCCCGGCCGACCCCGAGTTTCCCATCGTGAGCGCCGTCTGCGGAGGGGGGACCGCGGAGGGCTGATCGCAAGACCGCCTCCCGGCGCCGCGCGACCGCCGGACGGGGCAAGAGAGACCGGGGCAAGGAGGAGGCCCCGCGACATGTTCAAGACACTCAGCCTGCGTCTGCGCATATTCCTGTTCTTCGCGGCCCTCGCGCTCGGCACATCGGCCCTGGCCGTGGGCGGCCTCGCGCTCGGCTATGTCCGGCTGGGCGAGGCGCACGCGCTTTCGGCCTTCGTGATCGCGGGCTTCGTCGCGGTGCTCGCCATCTTCGCCATCACCACCTGGATCTGGGTGCTCTTCGACGAGAACGTGGCCAAGCCCG
>NZ_JBQLZP010000502.1:0-2814 GCF_052168335.1 Roseicyclus sp.
GCCTCGCGCGCGGCGGCGTCCGGGCCCGGCGCCGCGGCGAGCGCGGCACGCAGATCCTCGGCATCGGCGGGAGTCGGAAGAGGTGTCCTGATCAAGGCGCTGGCTCCGTTGCGGGGGTCGGCGTTTCGTGCTGTCTAGCCCGGAGCGCCCCGAATTGCCCTTGCGGCAGAAAGGCCCACCCGCATGGACCCCGCCGAAGGACCCGAGCCCCTTCTGCATCCGGGAGATCCCGGCGCGGCGGCAATGCTGCTGACGCGCCTGCCCTGGCCCCTGCCCGCCGCCCATGCGCGGGGCGCGCGCGCGGCCTGGGCCTGGCCGCTCGTCGGGGCGCTGGTCGCCCTCGTTGCCTGGGCGGTCGGTGCGCTCCTCCTGTGGATCGGGTTGCCGCCCGCGCTGGCCGCCGGTGGCGCGCTCGGCACCGCCGTCATGGTGACGGGCGCGCTCCACGAGGACGGGCTCGCGGATTGCGCGGACGGGATCTGGGGGGGATCGACGCGGGACCGCCGCCTCGAAATCCTGCGCGACAGCCGGATCGGCACCTACGGCGTCGTGGCGCTGGTGCTGGTGCTGGGGTCGCGCTGGATCGCGCTCGGCGCGCTGTTCGAGGCGGGCCAGGCGCTCATGGCGCTGATCGGAGCGGCGATGGTCTCACGAAGCGCGATGGCGGGGGTGATGGCCGCGCTGCCCTTCGCGCGGGAGGACGGCCTCGCCGTCCATGTCGGACGCCCCTCGGCTGCGACCGCCGGGATTGCGGCGGCGATTGCGCTGGTCGGCGCGCTGTTGGCTCTGGGTTTTCCGGGATTGGCCGTGGCGGCCTCGGGCGCGCTGGCCGCCGGCGCCGTCGCCCTCGTTGCGCGCGCCAGGCTCGGCGGGCAGACGGGCGACGTGCTCGGGGCCGCGCAGCAGGCGGCAGAGCTGGTCGCCCTGCTCGCCTGCGTGGCGCTCCTGACCTAGCAGGGGCCGGTGCGGTAGACGGCCTGGCCCTGGGCGTTGGTGCCGGCGTAATAGGCGCACTGGTTGGTGTTCCGGTTGCGCGCGACCTGCTGGCCGATCGCCGCGCCGCCGAGCGCGCTGACCACGGTCCAGGCCGGGTTCGCGTCGAAGGCGTCGGCCAGCAGCAGGCCTGCGCCCGCACCTGCGGCGAGGCCGAGATTCGCCTCGTCCTGCGCGGTGAGGTTCTGGCAGCCCGCCGTGGCGAGGGCGCCCGCGAACATGATGGGAAGAACGCTGAATTTCATGGCGATTGGTCCTCTCTCGAAAGTTGCGAGAGGCCAACGGCGCCCGTCCGCGTCCGGTTCCATACACTCGGGCGGCACAGGCGAGGCCTTGCCGCCCGGGTCCGATGAGGGCTCAGCAGGGGCCGGTGCGATAGAGCGCTCGGCCGAGCGAGTCGCGGCCCGCGTAATAGGCGCACTGGCCGGTCGTGTTGTTGCGCGCCACCTGCTGGCCGATGGCCGCGCCGCCGACCGTGGCGAGCACCGTCCAGGCCGGGTTCGCGTCGAAGGCCTCGGCCAGGAGGAACCCGGCGCCCGCCCCGGTCACGAGGCCGAGGTTCGCCTGGTCCTGCGCGGTGAGGTTCTGGCAACCGGCAAGCGCCATCATGGCGGCGAAAGCGGTGGCGATCGAAAGACGTGTCATGGCGTCATGCTCCCATCCTTGCGGGCGGCGAAGGACACCGCCGCCCGGGAGAGCATGCTAGCACGAAAAGTCCCCGCCAGCAGAGGCTTGGCGGGGTCATTCGTTTCATCGGCCGGCAATCGCCGACCGGCGGAAGGTCATCAGGCGGCGCGGGCTGTCAGGACGGCATCGACATGCTTCTGCGCGCCGGCCTCGTCCATGCCCTTCACGGCGGCGAGCTCGCGCGTCAGCCGCTCGAGCGCGGCTTCGTAGAGCTGGCGCTCGGAATAGGACTGCTCGCGCTGGTCGTCGGCGCGGTGCAGGTCGCGCACGACCTCCGCGATCGAGATCAGGTCGCCGGAGTTGATCTTCTGCTCGTACTCCTGCGCACGGCGCGACCACATGGCCCGCTTGACCTTGGCCTTGCCCTTCAGCGTCTCCATCGCCTTCGACACGATGTCGGGCGAGGAGAGCGAGCGCATACCCACGTCGGCGGCCTTGGCGGTCGGGACGCGCAGGGTCATCTTGTCCTTCTCGAAGGAGATCACGAAAAGCTCCAGCTTCAGGCCGGCGATTTCCTGCTCCTCGATGGACACGATCTGTCCGACCCCATGCGCCGGATACACGACGTAATCGTTGGGGCTGAACTCCTGCGACTTCCGCGACTTCGACATATAGTTTCCCTTTCCCGGTCTCGCGCACCTTGTGCGTCAGGCGAAAAACTGCCTGCGGAAAACCGGGGCTTTCCACGAGCAGGTCAATTCGGTGCTGAACGGAGGGCGGGCTGGCAGGCCCGCTCGGTGCTTCGGACAGTCATCTGTGTGACGCTTATATAGCACAGAAAAGCGCCGGTTTCAAAGATTCGCGCAAAACGTGCGTCGGGCCCGCGTTGCCACGGGTCCGGATCGGCGGCCTCCCGTCGGGCACGGGGAGCCCGCGCGCCGGCGCATTGCCCGCGTCAGCCGCCCTCGCCGGCGGCTTCCGAGAAGAGGTCCATCTTGCCCGGCTTGCCGTCGAGCGCGTCGGCGTCGGGCAGCGGGTCCTTCTTGGTCACGATGACCGGCCACATCTCGGAATACTTTCGGTTGAACTCGACCCACTTCTCCATGTCCGGTTCGGTGTCGGGCCGAATCGCGTCGGCGGGGCACTCGGGCTCGCAGACGCCGCAGTCGATGCATTCGTCGGGGTGGATGACCA
>NZ_JBQLZP010000503.1:0-3115 GCF_052168335.1 Roseicyclus sp.
TCGCCCCGCCACTGGCTTTGGCCCCAGCCGATCGCGCCCGCGACGGCGATCGCCACGAGGATCAGGAAGCTCAGCCCGTTGGCGGCCACGTGCTTCCACATGCGGCTACACGCGCCCCATGATGAGGCAGGCATTGGTGCCGCCGAAGCCGAAGGAGTTCGATTGCACGATGTTGATCTCCCCCTTCTGCGCGGCATTGGCGCAGAGGTTGATCGCCGTCTCGGCGGCCGGATTGTCGAGGTTGATCGTCGGCGGCGCCACCTGGTCGCGAATGGCGAGGATCGAGAAGATCGCCTCGATCGCCCCCGCCGCCCCCAGCAGATGCCCCGTCGCCGACTTGGTCGAGGACATCATCAGCTTGCCGGCATGGTTGCCCATCAGCCGCTCGACGGCGCCGAGCTCGATCGTGTCGGCCATGGTCGAGGTGCCGTGCGCGTTCACGTAGTCGATGTCCGACGGCTGGAGGCCCGCCCGCTTCAGCGCGGCCCGCATCGCGCGCTCCGCGCCCTCGTGGTCGGGCGGCGGCGCGGTGATGTGGTAGGCGTCGCCCGACAGGCCGTAGCCGAGGATCTCGGCGTAGATCTTCGCGCCCCGCGCGCGGGCGTGCTCGTAGTCCTCCAGCACCACCATCCCCGCGCCCTCGCCCATGACGAAACCGTCGCTGTCCGAATCCCACGGCCGCGACGCCTTCTCGGGCTCGTGCCCGCGCTTGGTGGACAGCGCCTTGCAGGCGTTGAACCCGGCGATCCCGATCTCGCAGATCGGGCTTTCGGCGCCGCCCGCCACCATCACGTCGGCGTCGCCCCACTGGATCAGCCGCGCGGCGTCGCCGATGGCATGCGCACCCGTCGAGCAGGCCGTGACGACGGCATGGTTCGGCCCCTTGAAGCCGTAACGGATCGAGACCTGCCCCGAGATCAGGTTGATCAGCGCGCCCGGCACGAAGAACGGCGACACGCGGCGCGGCCCCTTCTCCTTCAGGATGATCGCGGTCTCGGCGATCGACTCGAGCCCCCCGATCCCCGACCCGATCAGGCAGCCCGTGCGCTCGAGGCTCTCGCTGTCCTTGGGCGCCCAGCCCGAATCCCGGATCGCCTGGTCGGCGGCGGCCAGCCCGTAGAGGATGAACTCGTCGACCTTGCGCTGCTCCTTGGGCTCCATCCAGTCGTCGGGGTTGAAGGTGCCGTCCGAGCCGTCGCCCCGCGTCACCTCGCAGGCATAGGTCGTGGCGAGATGACTCGCGTCGAAGCGCGTGATCGGCCCCGCGCCGGACTGCCCCGCGATAAGCCGCGCCCAGGTTTCCTCGACACCGGTAGCCAAGGGCGTCACCAGCCCCAGCCCCGTCACCACCACTCGACGCATGCCTGCTGCCCCTTCTTGCGGCCCCGTGGAAAGTCGGGACGTGATACCTTGTCACGCAAGCCCCGCGCAATCCCCGCCGGGCCATGCAGGGATTCCAGCCGGAAAACCGCCTGAACCGCCTGTCCGGAAACGAAAACGGCGCCCCTGGGGGCGCCGCTTCAGAAAAACTCGACGCGCCTTACTGGGCGTTCTCGATGAACTTCACCGCGTCGCCGAAGGTCTGGATCGTCTCGGCCGCGTCGTCGGGGATCTCGATGCCGAACTCCTCCTCGAAGGCCATCACCAGCTCGACCGTGTCGAGCGAGTCGGCGCCGAGATCGTCGATGAACGAGGCGTTCTCGGTGACCTTGTCCTCTTCGACGCTCAGGTGCTCGACCACGATCTTCTTCACCCGCTCTGCGATATCGCTCATCTCTGTTCCTCGTCTCCTGTCTGCGCCGCATTCATGCGCGACGCGGGTTTGATCCCTGCCTTGACGGCCACTGATCCGCCCTCCCGGGCCGTCCGGCAGGCGAGCGCCCCCCGGTCATTCTTCGCCGCCTATAACATGTTTGTTCGGGAAGGCAATGGGCCGACTTTCCGGGCCGCCCGGGGCGATCCGGAGGCCGCCGAAGCGGTCACAGCATCGCCATTCCGCCGTTCACATGCAGCGTGGCGCCCGTCACGTAGCCGGCCTCCGCGCTCGCGAGATAGAGGACGGCGGCCGCGATCTCCTCGGCGCTGCCCATGCGCCCCGCCGGGATCTGGCCGAGGATGCGCCCCTTCTGCTCCTCGTTCAGCTTGTCGGTCATCGCCGTCTCGATGAAGCCCGGCGCCACGCAGTTGACGGTGATGCCCCGGCTCGCCACCTCGTAGGCGAGCGACTTCGACATGCCGACCATCCCGGCCTTCGAGGCGGCGTAGTTCCCCTGCCCAGGATTGCCCGTCGCGCCCACGACCGAGGAGATGTTGACGATCCGCCCCCAGCGCGCCTTCATCATCGGCCTCAGCACGCCCCGGCAGAGCCGCATCGTCGAGGTCAGGTTCACCTCCAGCACCTGCGCCCATTCCTCGTCCGACATGCGCATGAAGAGGTTGTCGCGCGTGATGCCCGCGTTGTTCACGAGGATGTCGACCGCCCCCATCGCCTCGGCCGCGCGCTTGGGCAGCGCCTCGACCGCCTCGGCATCGGACAGGTCGCAGGGCAGCACATGCGCCCGCTCGCCCAGCTCCGCCGCCAGCGCCTCGAGCGGCGCCTGCCGCGTGCCCGACAGCGCCACGGTCGCGCCCGCCCCGTGCAGCGCCCGCGCGATCGCCGCGCCGATGCCGCCCGAAGCGCCCGTCACCAGCGCCGTTTTTCCAGTCAGGTCGAACATGTCCCGTCCCTCCGTTTCCGCCGTCCCATCAGCCTCTTGCGGCGTCCGTCACTCCGAGGTGACGACGCCGAACTCCTCGAGCTCTCCCCGCGTCATGAAATGCGGCAGCTCGCCCCCGGCCTCCAGCGTGAACCAGTAGAAGTCGCCCGCCCCGAGCATCCGCGTCACGTAGTCGAGCCGCTCCTCGTGGGCGGGATGCTCGCTCGGCAGCCGCGCCGCGGGCCCCGCTGGCGTGTCCCAGCCCTCGACGCCGATCGCCGCCCCGGCCCCGAGCGTGCGCGTGATCCCGGCGAGGAACAGGTAGACCGCATCCCCCGTCAGCGTCACGCCGGGCGCCACCTCCGTCGACAGGCCGGCGGCCCGCACCAGGTTCCCCTTCTGGAGAAGCGAGGTCATGT
>NZ_JBQLZP010000504.1:0-7959 GCF_052168335.1 Roseicyclus sp.
CCCTCGCGGCGGAGGTGGAGATCGGCCTGACCATACACACCTGCATTGAAGGGCGCCGTGACGACAAGCCAGCCCGCGTCGCCCTCGAAGACCATCTCCTGCCGCTTGGTCGTCCGCATCGAGACGTGGAAGGAGAAGCGCACCTCCCCCGCCCGGGCCTGCACCCAGGTCGAGGCGTCGATCCCGTCCTCCCACAGCGCCTCGGCGCCCGTCACGTGCGGCTCCAGCCCCGTGGCGAAGCGGAAGGCGCCGATCGGATAGACCCCGATGTCGCGGAGCGCGCCGCCCGCCAGTTCGGCACTGTTGCGCACGTTCGCGGGGTCGTTCAGCCCGTAGGTGAAGACGCCGGTGACGCTGTGCAGCCGCCCGATACCGCCGCCCGTCACGATCTCGCGGGCACGGAGCCATTGGGGATGGTGCGCCGGCATCCAGGCCTCGGCGATGAAGACGCCGAGCTCGTCGCGGAGCGCGATGAGCCGGTCGACATCCGCCGCCGTCAGCCCGATGGGCTTCTCGCAGAGCACCGCCTTGCCCGCGCGGGCCGCGCGCTCCGTCCACTCGACATGCAGCGCGTTCGGCAACGGCACGTAGATCGCGTCGATCTCCGGGTCGGCGAGGAGCGCGTCGTAGCTGTCGTGGACCTTCAGCCCCGGCGCGTATTCGACGAAGGGCGCGGCCCTCGAGCGGTCGCGCGTGGCGATTGCGGCGAGGCGCGAGCGGCGCGCGTCGTGGATCGCGGGGGCCATGACCTTGCGGGCGAAGCCCGAGGCGCCGAGGACGCCCCAATTCACTGTTCTGTCCGTCATGGCGACAGCCATAGCGCGCGGCGCGGTCGCGCGAAAGGCCCGCGCGGAAACGGAAACGGCCGCACCCGAAGGGCGCGGCCGGTCCGTGGTCTTGCGGGCGGGGGTCAGGCGGTCGCCATCATCCCCTGCTCCTTCGCCAGTTCGCGCATGCGCTTCTGGAGCTTCTCGAACGCGCGCACCTCGATCTGGCGGATGCGCTCGCGGCTGACGTTGTAGACCGAGGACAGGTCCTCGAGCGTCACCGGGCTGTCCTGCAGCCGACGCTGGGTGAGGATGTCCCGCTCGCGCTCGTTCAGGACGTCCATCGCCTGCTCCATCATGGCGAGGCGCTGCGTGTACTCGTCCCGCTCGGCATAGGCGGAGGCCTGGTCGGCGTCCTCGTCCTCGAGCCAGTCCTGCCACTGGGTCGAGCTGTCATCCTCGCTGCCCACCGTCGCGTTGAGCGAGGCGTCCCCGCCCGAGAGGCGGCGGTTCATCGAGATGACCTCCTCCTCCGTCACGCCGAGGTCGTGGGCGATGCGCGCCACGTTCTCGGGGCGCAGGTCCCCCTCCTCGAGCGCGCCGATGCGGGCCTTGGCCTTGCGCAGGTTGAAGAACAGCTTCTTCTGTGCCGAGGTGGTGCCGAGCTTCACGAGGCTCCACGACCGCAGGATGTATTCCTGGATCGCGGCGCGAATCCACCACATCGCGTAGGTCGCGAGGCGGAACCCCTTCTCGGGATCGAAGCGCTTCACGGCCTGCATCAGGCCCACGTTCGCCTCCGAGATCACCTCGGCCTGCGGCAGTCCATAGCCCCGGTAGCCCATGGCGATCTTGGCCGCGAGGCGCAGATGGCTGGTCACCAGCCGGTGCGCGGCCTCGGTGTCCTGATCCTCCACCCACCGCTTGGCGAGCATGTACTCCTCGTCCGGATCCAGCATCGGGAACTTCCGGATCTCCTGGAGATAGCGGTTCAGACCCTGTTCCGGGGACGGCGCGGGAAGATTTGCGTAGGTGCTCACTGTCATCACCCCCCTTTGATTCGGTTACGCGGCGCGAACCGTTCGGGTTTCATGTAAACTCGATTAACTTTCCGTCAAGATCCTCGCTGGACCGTTCGGTTCAGTTTTATGCCCTACGTTAGCGCGAACATCAATCCAGGCTTCGACCCGGTAACGTGCATGTGTGCACAAGTTACAGGGTCGCGCCGCGCAGGGCCTCCAGAAGCGCCGCCATGTCGGGCGGAAGCGGGGCCTCGAACCGCAGGGCCTCGCCCGTCACCGGATGCGCGAAGCCGAGCGTCGCGGCATGGAGCGCCTGGCGGGAGAAGGCCATGACCTGCGCAGCGACGGGGCCCAGCGCCTTCTCCGACACCTTGCGCCGCCCGCCATAGACCGGATCGCCGACGAGACCGTGGCCGATATGGGCCATGTGCACGCGGATCTGGTGCGTGCGCCCGGTCTCGAGCCGGCAGGAGACGCGTGCGACGGCGCCCGCGAAGCCTTCCTCCACCCGCACATGCGTGACCGCGTGCCGCCCGCCCTGGAACAGCACCGCCTGGCGCTGGCGGTCGGTCTTGTGGCGGGCGAGCTGCGTCGTGATGCGGATCAGCCCCTCGGGCGTCACGTGAACGCCCTTCACACCCCGCAGGCGCGGGTCCGCGACGTCCGGCACGCCGTGGCAGAGCGCCTGGTACTCCCGCTCGATCGAGTGGTCGGCGAACTGGTCCGCGAGGCCGTGATGCGCACGGTCGGACTTCGCCACGACGAGCAGGCCCGAGGTGTCCTTGTCGATCCGGTGCACGATGCCCGGACGCTTCTCGCCGCCGATGCCCGAGAGGTCGTCGCCGAAATGGTGCAGGAGCGCGTTGACGAGCGTTCCCTCGGGCGAGCCCGGCGCGGGATGCACGACCATGCCCGCGGGCTTGTTCACCACGCAGAGATCCGCGTCCTCGAAGAGGATGTCGAGGGGGATGTCCTGCGCCGCCGTCGCGACTTCGGCGGCCTCCTCGACCTCGATGGCGATGGCGTCCCCCTCGGCCAATCGCGCGCGCGCGTCCGTCACGACGGCGCCGTTGACGCGCACCGCCCCCGCCCCGATCAGGCGGGCGAGGCGCGACCGGCTCAACGCCGCCTCCTCTGGCACGTCGCGGCCCAGTGCCTTATCAAGGCGCGGGCCCGGGTCGGGCCCGATCCGGAATTCGACGAGGCGGGTGCGCATGGACGAGGCTCCGAACGGCGGGACGGGCGCGGGACTGCCCCGCGAGCTGCGCTTTCTCAAGACGCTTGTGACGGTGCTGACGCTGGCGATGATCCTGGGCGTCATAACCATCGTGACGCTGCTTGTCATCCGGCTGAACGCGGGGGCCGCGCCCGTGCGGATCGACCCGGGGATGTTCGTCGTGCCCGACGGCGTCGGCGTCGTCGGGATCAGCGTCATCGCTGGCCGGACCGTGATCGTCGCCGACGACGGCGCGATCCGCGTCTACGACAGCGAGAGCCGCGCTCTCCTGCAGGAGATGGATCTGCCCTGAGGGAAGGTGGTACCGCCTCCCCGGCTTGAACGGGGGACCTCTGGATCCACAATCCAGCGCTCTAACCAACTGAGCTAAGGCGGCACTGGCGGGCGGGATAGCGCCGCGGCGCCTCGATTGCAAGAGGGTCGCGGCCGGGCGGCGGGCCGTTTTCCGCACGGAAAACGGCCCGGAAAACCTCGTTTTCCGGCGCGATCACAGATCGCGGGTCCATTCCTGCTCGACGAGGTCCTGTCCGAAGGAGCGCACGGGCTTCGACGCGGTGCAGGAGAATCCGTTCCGCGCGTAGAGGCGGCAGGCGGCTTGGTGGCTCTCGTGGGTCCAGAGCGTCATGCGCGCGTAACCCGCCTCCTTCGCAAAGCCGAGGCAGGCGTCGAGGAGCCGCTGGCCGAGGCCGATCCCCCGCGCCTCGGGCTCGAGGAGGAAGAGGCGCAGCTTCGCGGTCTCCGGCCCCGGCCCCTGCACGCAGAAGATCGAGCCGAGGCGCCGCCCCCCGGCCCGCGCGATCCAGCCCCTCTCGCGTGCCGGATCGTGGCCCTCGAGGAAATCCGCCAAGATGCGCGCCACCAGCGGCTCGAAGCTCGCGTCGAAGCCCGCCTCCTCGGCGTAGAGCTCGCCGTGGCGCATGACGAGCCAGCCCGCGTCCCCCGTCCGGACCCTGTCGAGCAGCACGTCGCTTGCGGACATCGCCATCTGCCGCTACCTCCCGCCACAGCTTTGGAGGCATGGCCCATGGGCATCAACAGCGAAAGCGACGTCTCGGCCAATCTGCAGATCGGGCCCACGACGCTCGGGATGGTGCGGATCTACGTCGAGGGCGAGGGGGTCGACCTGCCGCTCGACTTCGACCCGGAGGAGGCGGAGGAGATCGCGGAGGAACTGCGCGCCGCCGCTGCCGCCGCACGGAAGATGGCGAAGAAGCGCTAGGGCCTCAGAGGACCGCGCCCGGATCGCGCAGGAGGTGCAGCCGCTGCGCCGCGATGCGGGCGAAGCGCTGGGTCACGGCCTTGCGCCGCGCGCCGGCGAGCTTCGTCTCGGGGGCCATGCGCAGGATCTCGGCGTCCCAGGCATCCGCCACGATGAGGCCCGTGTCCTCGGGCAGGAGCTCGACCGGGAAATCCGCGTCGACGGCCCAGAAGTAGCGGTCGCCCCAGTCGAGATAGCCGCCCCACTTGCCGTCCGAGGTGAAGTCCGCGCGGCTCGACTTGCACTCGACGATCCAGAACTCGCCCTTCGGTCCCATCGCCATGACGTCGAGACGCTTGCCCCGCTCGGGCGTGAACTCCTCGAGCGTCGCGAAGCCGTGGCTCGCGAGGTGGCGGCAGACGCCCCGCGCGAGGAGCTGGCCTGGCATGAGGCCCTGGAGATCGGCGGCGATGCTCATGCGCCCATCTTGGAACATTAAGAGAACATGTTCAACCGGCCGCTTTCGCCCGGGCGCCCCTTGTCGGGCGGCGGCGGGCGCCTTAAGTCTCGGCTTGGCGGGTTCTGCCCTTCTCGTGCCTGTGGCAAAATTCCGGTGGGCTATAACTTTTCCGAGGGGGCTGGCTCTGGCCGGATCCTGGTCCGACTACCTGGCACCCACCTGTTCATGCAGGTCCTCGGGAATTGACGCCTCCACGGTTGGTGTGGTCCCGCCACCTCCCTTCCCACGGAGAAGACGGCACGCGAAAAGGCCGACGCGATGGCGCCGGCCTTTCGTCGTCTTTCGGGGATCGCGCGGGATCAGTGGCGGCGGTCGCCGCGCACCGGGGTCTTGACCGCGACCTTGACCGGAACCGGGATCGCGTCGAGCACGCGGACCGCGTCGCGGCGCCCGCCGCGGGGCTCGTCGTCGTCCTTCTCGCCCAGCGTCATGATCTTGTAGCCGATCTGCGCCGACCCGAAGGTGATGGTGCAGAACACCAACAGCATGACGACGGCGATCGGCCCCTCGGCGGTATGCGTCACGAGGTGCCAGAGGTTGCCGACGTTGAGCCAGAGGAGCGCGCCCACGAAGCCGGCGGCCAGGACGGCGCCGAAGGCTGCGTGGCGCAGCAGGAACTTGATGTGATCGGGCATCAGGGCCTCCTTTTCCTCCTGCAAAGGCTAGCAGGCTTTCGCCTTGCTGCAAGTGCGATGCCAGCATGCCGCACCCGCTGCGCGAATTCCGGCCCTTCCATCCAGAACGCCTAGGGGGAAAAACCTAACTTTCCGCGAACCGCAGCCGCCGGGCATCCGGCGGCCCCGTCAGCCGACCAGGGCGAGCCAGCCGACGTAGGCGGCATAGGCGAGGAGAAAGAGCGAGCCGACGCCCCGCCCGATCCTGCCCAGGAAGAGCACGAAAAGGAGGGCAGCCGCCGCCGCGGCGACGACCGCGAGGTCGACCACGGACAGGTCCGCGGGCACCGGGATCGGCACGATGGCCGCCGTGAGACCAAGAATTGCAAGGATGTTGAACACGTTGGAGCCGAGCACGTTGCCGAGCGCCAGCTCCGATTCGCCCTTGCGCGCGGCGGCGAAGCTCGTGGCGAGCTCGGGCAGCGAGGTGCCGACGGCCACGATGGTCAGGCCGATCACCGTCTCGCTGACGCCGAGCGCGGTGGCGATGCCGACCGCACCCTCCACCAGCAGCCAGGCTCCCCCTATCAGCGCCAGAAGACCGCCGAGAAGCAGCAGGGTCATCCTGCCCGTCCCCATGCCCTCGATCGGCTCCACCGCCTCGCTCACGTCGTCGCGGTTGAGCGCGCGCCAGACGTAGATCGCGAGCGCGATGAGGAGCAGTGTGGCATCGATCCTGCCAACGGCTGCGCCCTGCACGATCACGCCGATGCCGAGAACGGTCGCGATCGCCAGCCAGATGCGGTCCTCGTTCGGGGCGGCATCGGCCCGCATCGGCGCGATGACGGCGGCGACGCCGAGAATGAGGAGGATGTTGGCGACGTTGGAGCCCATGACGTTGCCGATGGCGATGCCCGGCGCGCCCGCGAACGCTGCCGAGACCGAGGTGAGAAGCTCGGGCATGGAGGTGCCGAATCCCAGCACCACGGCGCCGACCACCGCCATTGGAAGGCGCATGCGCGTCGCGAAGGCGACCGCGCCGCGCACGAGGGTCTCACCTCCGCCGAGCAGCAGGACGAGGCCCGCCACCATCATCACCGCATTCATGAAGGCTTCCCTGTCGGTCCTGGCGCGGGCGTCGGGCCGCTTGCGTCGGCGGGCAGATAGGCGGCGCGGACCGGCGTCGCAAGGACGCGCCACACGCTTTTTCCGCGCCCTGTGGCAGCGGAGATTCAGAAGGCGTCGGGCTTCGCCTCGCGCGCCATGTGGTCGAGCACGGCGTTGACGAATTTGGGCTCGCGCCCCTCGGGGAAGAAGGCGCGCGCGACGTCGACATACTCGCTGATGACGACCTTCGGCGGCGCCTCGCCCTCGACCAACTCGGCCCCCGCGGCGCGGAAGAGCGCGCGGAGCGTCGGGTCGATCCGGTGGATCGGCCATTTCGCCACCAGCGCCCGGTCGGTCATCTGGTCGATCCGCGCCTGCCAGTTCACGGCATCGTCGAGGGTCCGGGAGAAGAGCTCGGGATCGCCCTCGGCCATCTCCTCGCCGTCGTAGACCGCACCGAAGCGGTGCGTCTCGAACTCGCGGCGCACGGCCTCCACCGTCTGGCCGGAGACCTCCATCTGGAACAGCGCCTGCACGGCGTAGAGCCGCGCGGCGGAGCGCATCTGGCGGCGTTCTTCCCGGCTGGGGCCATTCGGGCGGGGCGCCGGATCGGCGGGATCGGTCATGCTGTCGAGGAGCCTTCGCTGTCGCCGGCGATCTCGATGCTCTCGGACCGCGGCTTGAAACCGACGCCGCCCTTAGGCTTTCCGAACCGGCGCGTCAACGCGACGAGGTGGAGCGCGGCCTCCGCCGCCCCTCCGGCGGTGTTGAGCCGCGCGGCATCCGCGCGCTCCTCCGCCTGTTCGCGGGTCTCGACCGTGATGATCCCGTTGCCGATGCAGACGCCCTGGAGGCCCAGCATGGTCAGCGCCCGAGCGCTCTCGTTCACCACGACGTCGTAATGCGAGGTCGCGCCCCGGATCACGCAGCCCAGCGCCACGTAGCCGTCGAAGTTCGACAGCCGGTGCGCGATGCCGATCGCGGTCGGAATCTCGAGCGAACCCGGCACCTCGATCGTCTCGTGCGCCGCGCCCGCGCGCTCGAGCACGGCCTTCGCGGCGGCGAGCTGCGCCTCGGCGATCGCGGTGTAGTAGGGCGCGATCACGATGGCGATCTTCACCGGCCGGTCGAAGGACGGCAGCCCCAGGTCGTTGTCGGAATGTCCGGCCATCTATCCAAGCTCCGATATCTTGCGCGTGCCGACGATGGAGAGCCCGTAGGCCTCGAGGCCCACCACCTTCGGCTTGGGCGAATTGGTCAGGAGGATCATCTCCGAGATCCCGAGCGACGAGAGGATCTGCGCCCCGAGCCCGTATTGCCGGAGCGTCTGCGGCGAGACCTCGTCGCCGGGGCTGAGCTTCATGGTCAGATCGCGAAGGAGGACCAGAACCCCCCGGCCCTCGGCGGCGATGAGCCCCATGGCGTCGCCGAACTCGCGCGCGCGCCCCCTTGGCCCCGTGCCGACCACGTCGAGGAGCGGGCCCATCGCGTGCA
>NZ_JBQLZP010000505.1:0-5041 GCF_052168335.1 Roseicyclus sp.
CCCGCGAGCCAGCGCGTGGACGAGCACCAGTGGTATCTCGGCACCGCCGACGCGGTGACGCAGAACATCGACATCGTGGACAGCTACGAGGTCGACTACGTCCTCATCCTCGCGGGCGACCACATCTACAAGATGGACTACGAGCGCATGGTCCGCGCCCATGTCGAGAGCGGGGCGGACGTGACGATCGGCTGCCTGACCGTGCCGCGCGAGGAGGCTGTCGCCTTCGGCGTCATGGCGGTCGATCCGCGCGACCGGGTGACGAGCTTCCTCGAGAAGCCCGCCGATCCGCCCGGCACGCCCGACGATCCGAAAGTCGCGCTCGCGTCCATGGGGATCTACGTCTTCTCCTGGCCGTTCCTGCGCGACCTGCTGATCCGCGACGCGGCCGACCCGAACTCGAGCCACGATTTCGGCGGCGACATCATCCCGGACATCGTGAAGAACGGCAAGGCGATGGCCCACCGCTTCACCGACAGCTGCGTGCGCCACGCGCCCGGCGCGCCCGCCTACTGGCGCGACGTGGGCACGGTCGACGCCTTCTGGAAGGCGAACCTCGACCTCACCGACTTCACCCCCGATCTCGACCTCTGGGACCGCAACTGGCCGATCTGGACCTACTCGGAATCCGTGCCGCCCGCGAAGTTCATCCACGACGAGAAGAACCGCCGCGGCATGGCGGTCAGTTCGCTCGTCTCGGGGGGCTGCATCGTCTCGGGGACCGAGATCCGCCGCTCGCTCCTCTTCACGATGGTGCACACCAACAGCTTCGCGTCGCTCGACCAGGCGGTCGTGCTGCCCTACGTGAACGTCTCGCGCCACGCTCGGCTGACGAAGGTGGTGATCGACCGGGGCGTCCACATCCCCGAGGGCCTCGTCGTGGGCGAGGACCCGGAGGAGGACGCCAGGTGGTTCCGCGTCACCGAAACCGGTGTCACGCTCATCACGCAGGACATGCTCGACCGGCGGGCGGCGTCCATCTGATGCGCGTCCTCTCCGTCGCCTCGGAATGCGTGCCCTTCGTCAAGACCGGCGGTCTGGCCGATGTCGTGGGGGCGCTGCCGCGGGTGATGGGGGTCGAGGGCGTCGAGATGCGCGTCCTCCTGCCGGGCTATCCGCGCGTGATGGAGGCCGTGGGCGCGGGCGCGACGGTGATGGAGGACGACACGCTCTTCGGCGGGCCCGGCCGCGTGATCGCGGCGCGGGCGCGGGGGATCGACCTGCTCGTGCTGGAGGCGCCGCACCTCTACGGCCGCGAGGGGACGCCCTATCTCGGCCCCGACGGGCGCGACTGGCCCGACAACCCCGAGCGCTTCGCCGCGCTCTCGTGGATCGCGGCGCGCATCGCGGCGGAGGGGGCGGGGGAGTGGCGTCCCGATCTCCTGCATTGCCACGACTGGCAGGCGGGGCTCGCGCCCTACTACCTGCGCAAGCGCGGCGGGACCGCACCCACCGTCTTCACCGTCCACAACATCGCCTTTCACGGCGCGGCGCCCGCGTCCCGCCTCCAGGCGCTGCGGCTCGACCCGGCCGACTTCGTGCAGGACCGCGGCTTCGAGTTCTGGGGCCGGATCAATGCGCTGAAGGCCGCGCTCGTCTGGTGCGACCGGATCACGACCGTCTCGCCCACCTACGCGCGCGAGCTGACCCGGCCCGAGTTCGGCGCGGGCCTCGACGGGGTGGTGCGGGCGCGGGCGGGCGACCTGTCGGGCATCCTGAACGGCATCGACACCTCGGACTGGAACCCGGCGACCGACCGGGACATCGCCGCGCGCTATCGGACGCCCCGCGGAAAGGCCCGGAACCGCACCGCGCTCCGCGCCGAGTTCGGCCTGCCCAAGGCCGACGGACCGCTCTGCGCCGTGGTCTCGCGGCTGACGCAGCAGAAGGGGCTCGACCTCCTGCTCGAGGCCTTGCCCGCGCTCCTCGACCGGGGCGGGCAGCTCGTGCTTCTCGGCACGGGCGAGGCCGCGCTCGAGGCGGCCTGGCGCGAGGCGGCCGCGCGGCACCCGGGCGTCGCCGTCCACATCGGCTATGACGAGCCGATGGCGCACCGGCTGATGGCGGGCGCCGACGCGCTCCTCGTGCCGTCGCGGTTCGAGCCCTGCGGGCTGACGCAGCTCTACGCGCTGCGCTACGGGACGATCCCGCTCGTGGCACTGACCGGCGGCCTTGCGGACACCGTGATCCCGGCGAGCCCCGCCGCCCTCGCGGCAGGCGCCAGCACGGGCGTGCAGGTCCATCCCCTGACGGCCGAGACGCTGGCGCTCGGGCTCATGGACCTCTGCGCGCTCCACGCCGACCGCGCGACCTGGACGCGGATGCAGGAGAACGCCATGGCGCAACCCGTCGGCTGGGAGGCCTCGGCCGCCGCCTACGCGCGCCTCTACCGCGAGGTCCTCGGCCCCGAATGAGCACGCGCCTCGCCATGCAGGAGGGCCGGGCCTCGCCCCTCGGCGCGACCTTCGACGGGGAGGGCGTGAACTTCGCCGTCTTCTCCGAGCACGCGACGCGGATCACGGTCTGCCTCTTCTCGGAGGACGGGACCACGGAGACGCACCGCCTCGACCTGCCCGAGCGCGACGGCGACGTGTGGCACGGCTATCTCCCCGGCGTCCGGCCCGGCCAGCTCTACGCGCTGCGCGCCGACGGGCCCTACGCGCCGCATCACGGCCACCGCTTCAACCCCCACAAGCTCCTGATCGACCCCTACGCCAAGCGCATCACCGGCCACCTGCGCTGGCACGACGCGCTGATGGGCTACACCATGGGCGACGCGCGCGGCGACCTCAGCTTCGACCGCCGCGACAGCGCGCCCTACATGCCCCGCTGCGTGGTCGAGGACCCGAGCTTCTCCTGGGGCGGCGACAGGCGGCCCGGCACCCGCATCGCCGACACGATCGTCTACGAGGCCCACGTGAAGGGCCTGACGCAGCGCTTTCCCGGCGTGGCGCACCCGGGCACCTTCCTGGCACTCGGCTCGGACGCCGTCATCGACCACCTCGTGACGCTCGGCATCACGGCGATCGAGCTGCTGCCGGTGCAGGCCTTCCTCAACGACCGCTTCCTCGTGGAGAAGGGGCTGACGAACTACTGGGGCTACCAGACGCTCGGCTTCTTCGCGCCCGAGCCGCGCTACCTCCACCGGGGCGAGATCGCCGAGTTCCAGCACATGGTGGCCCGCCTGCATGCCGCCGGGATCGAGGTGATCCTCGATGTTGTCTACAACCACACCTGCGAGGGCGACGAGACGGGGCCGACGCTGGCCTTCCGGGGGCTCGACAACCTCAGCTACTACCGCCTGACGCCCGACCGGCGCGGCTACGTGAACGACACCGGGACGGGCAACACGATCAACATGGACCACCCGATGGTCCTGCGGATGGTGCTCGACTCCCTGCGCTACTGGGTCGAGGTCATGCATGTCGACGGGTTCCGCTTCGACCTCTGCTCGACGCTCGGGCGGACGGCGCGGGGCTTCGACAGGGGCGCGGCCTTCTTCGACGCGATCCGCGCCGACCCGGTGCTGACGAACGTCAAGCTCATCGCCGAGCCCTGGGACATCGGGCCGGGCGGCTACCAGCTGGGCGCCTTCCCGCCGCCCTTCATGGAGTGGAACGACCGCTTCCGCGACGGCGTGCGGCGCTACTGGCGGGGCGACGCGGCCCATGTACCGGTGCTGGCCGACCGGCTCTCGGGCTCGGCGCAGCAGTTCGACCATTCCGGGCGGCCGGCCACCTCCTCGGTCAACATGCTGACGACCCATGACGGCTTCACCCTGGCCGACGTCGTCTCCTACCTCGAGCGGCACAACGGGGCCAACGGCGAGGGCAACCGCGACGGCCACGGCGAGAACTTCTCGGACAACTTCGGCACCGAAGGGCCAAGCGACGATCCCGCGATCCGCGCCGCCCGGGCGCTCCGGCGGCGGAACATGATGGCGACGCTCCTGTTGAGCCAGGGGACGCCGATGATCCTCGCCGGGGACGAGATCGGCAATTCGCAGGGCGGCAACAACAACGCCTACAACCAGGACAACGAGACGGGCTGGATCGACTGGGACGATGCCGACAGGGACTTTCTCGACTTCACGCGCGGGCTGGTCGCGTTCCGGCGGAGCCATCCGGTGCTGCGGCAGAAACGCTTCCTCCATTCGCGCGAGCGGGCGACCGACGGGATGGAGGACCTGTTCTGGTGGCACCCGGAAGGGCGCCCGATGAGCCAGGAGGACTGGGACGACGAGGGCGCGCGCGTCCTCTGCGCCGAGCTGCGCATGGCCTCGGGCACGCCCGCCTATGCCGAGCGCGAGGATGCGCTGTTCCTCGTCTTCAACGGCGGGGACGCGCCCGTGCGCGCGCATCTGCCGGAGCCGCCGGACGGCATGGAATGGGTTCTGGGCATCCGCACGTCCGACGCCTGGTTCGGCCGCGAACCGGCGGGGCGCGTCCTCTCCGTGCCGGGCCCGTCCGTCACCGTCTGCGTGCTCGAGGCCCGCGATGCCTGACGCCCTCACGCGGCTGGCGGAGCGGGCCGGGATCGTCGCCTCCTACACCGACCAGACGGGGCGGCGGCGGCGCACGGGGCGGGCCACGATGCGCGCGCTCCTCGCCGCGATGGGACTGCCTGCGGAGACCGACGCCGAGGCGGCGGACCGTCTCGCCGCGCTCGACGCGGAAGAGGGCACGCGCCCCGTGCCGCCCTGGGCCGTGGCCGAGCCGGAGCGGCCGCCGCGCGGGCTGGTTCCCGCGGGGGCGGACTGGACGCTGGCGCGGGAGGACGGGGCCACGGCGGAGGGGCGCGGCGATACGCTGCCGGCCTTGCCGCTCGGCCTGCACCGGCTGGCGGTCGGCGGGGCTGCCTGCACGCTGATCGTCGCGCCGCCGAGCCTGCCGCCGCCGCCGCGCGCCTGGGGCGTGATGCTGCCGCTCCACGCCCTCCGCCCGGCGCAAAGGGGCGGCATCGGCGACTACGACGATCTCGCGGTGGCCGCCGAGGATCTGGCGGGGCAGGGGGCGGACTTCCTCGGCCTGAACCCGATCCA
>NZ_JBQLZP010000506.1:0-3006 GCF_052168335.1 Roseicyclus sp.
GGAGACCGGGTTCCTCCGGCCCGACCGCGACGAGGACGGGGCGACCGGGGTGCCCGGCCTCTGGATCGCGGGCGACGGCGGCGGCCTCGGCGGCGCGCAGGTGGCGCTGGCGCAGGGCACGCTGGCCGGTGCGGCGGCGGTGGACCGCCTCGGCGGGAGGGCGCCCGACACCGGCGCGGCCCGCACGGCGCTGGCGCGCGCGCGCGCCTTCCAGGCCGCTCTCTGGCGGAGCTATGCGGCACCGGCGCGAGAGGGGCCTCCCGAGGACGCCGCCATGCTCTGCCGCTGCGAGAGCGTGACCTTCGGCGCGGCGCGCGCCGCCATCGCGCGGGGCGCGGGCGACCTCGGCGCGCTGAAACGGCTGACGCGCCTGGGGATGGGCCGCTGCCAGGGGCGCTACTGCTCGGGTCCGGCGGCGCTCCTGACGGGGACGCCCACGCTCTTCGCGCCGCAGACGCCCGCGCGGCCCGTGCCCGCCGCGGCCATCGCGGTCGAAAAGCCGGAATGGGGCGGACACCGCCAGGCGCCGGCCCCGACCCTGCGCGCACCGGACCGTGCCGACGCGCCCGAGACCCTGCCCGCGACCGCGGACCTCGTCATCGTCGGCGCGGGCGTCATGGGCACCGCCGCCGCGCTGCGCGCCACGGAACTGGGGCTCGACACCGTGGTGATCGACCGCGGCGCGGTGAACGGCGAGGCCTCGGGCGGCAACGCGGGCAGCCTGCACCTGCAACTCCTGTCCTTCGATTTCGGCCAGAAGACGGGCGGACGGGGCGAGGCGCTGCTGCGGACGCTGCCGCTCCAGCGCGACGCCATCGCCCTCTGGCAGGAGCTGGAGCGCACGCTCGGCACCTCGTTCGAGATCGCCCTGACCGGCGGCATGATGCTGGCGGAGGAGGAGCGCCACGTCGCCTTCCTGCGCGACAAGGTCGCCGCCGAACGCCGCATGGGCATCGACGTTCACCTGATCGAGCGCGCCGAGATCGCCGAACTGGCCCCCGGCGTGTCCGAGCGCATGATCGCCGCCGCCTGGTGCCCGGGCGAGGGCAAGATCAACCCGCTGGTGGCGACGCCCGCGCTGGCCAATGCGGCGCGGGCGGGCGGCGCGCGCTTCTTCGAGGGCGTCGCGATAACCGGGCTCTGCGACACGCGGCCCGGCTACCGGGTGGAGACGACCGCAGGAACGATCCGCGCGCGGCGCCTGATCCTCGCCGCCGGCGGCTGGACGGGCGCGCTCGGCGCCATGCTGGGCGTTCCCCTGCCGATCCACGGCGCACCGCTGCAGATGGTCGTGACCGAGACCGCGCCCCCGCTCGCCTCCTGCCTCCTCGCCCATTGCGACCGGCACCTGACGATGAAGCAGGCCATCGCGGGCAACCTGATCATCGGCGGGGCGTGGTCCGCCACCGCCGACCCCGCATCGGGGCGCACCCGCATCCTGCGCGAGAGCCTCGAGGGCAACCTCTGGGTCGCCGAGCGCGTGCTGCCCGGCGTCGCGGGCCTTCACGTCCTGCGCTCCTGGGCGGCGATGAACGTCGATATCGACGGCGCGCCCCTGATCGGCCACCTTCCCGGCCATCCCGACTGCGTGGTGGTCGCGGGCGCCAACGGCTACACGCTCGGCCCGCTCCTCGGCCGCCACGCCGCCGACGCGGTCGCCACGGGGCGCCAGCCGAAGGGGCTCGAGGGCTTCTCGACCGACCGCCTCGCCCAACCCGCCTGAGCGCGCGCACCCAGACACCGAACCAAGGAGAGAGCAATGGACACCCTCAAGGTCATCGCCGGAGACTTCACCTTCACCGGCCATTTCGAGACCGAGCGCGCGCCGAACACGGTCGCCGCCTTCCGCAGGCACATGCCCTATGTCAGCCAGATCGTGCATGTCCGCTGGTCGGGCGAAGGGGTCTGGGTGCCGCTCGGCGACACGGATTTCGGCGTCGGCTACGAGAACCACACGAGCCACCCGGCGCCGGGGCACATCATCCTCTATCCCGGCGGCATCAGCGAGACCGAGATCCTGCTGGCCTATGGCGGCGTCGACTTCTCGTCCAAGATGGGCCAGCTCGCGGGCAACCATTTCATCACGCTGACCGGCGGGCTGGAGAACCTGCACGCGCTCGGAACCTCGGTGCTCTGGGAGGGCGCCAAGCCGATCCGGTTCGAGGACGCCTGAGCGGCGGGGCGGCGATGGCTGGGGGAGCGCCCGACTTCGTCCTGTCCGGCGCCCGTGTCGCGGGGCATCCGGGGCGCGTGGACATCGCGGTGGCGGCGGGCCGCATCGCGGCCATCGAAGCCGCGATCCCCGGCGGCGCGCCCGGGATCGAGGCGGACGGGGCCTGGGTCTTTCCGGGTTACGTCGACGCGCATATCCACCTCGACAAGGCGCATATCCTCGACCGCTGCGACATGACCCGGGGCGGCCTCGCGCACGCGGTGGAGGAGACCGCCCGCGCCAAGGCCGCCTTCACCACCGAGGACGTCCATGCCCGCGCGCGCCGCGTGGTGGATGCCGCCGTCGGCCACGGCACCACCGCGCTGCGGACATTCGTGGAGGTCGATCCGAGGGTCGGCCTCCGCGGGCTCGACGCGCTTCTCGCGCTGCGCGAGGCGTGCCGGGCCCGGATCGCCATCCAGATCTGCGCCTTCGCGCAGGAGGGCATCACCAACGAGCCCGAGACCCTGACGCTGCTGACAAGGGCGATGGAGATGGGGGCCGACCTCGTGGGCGGCTGCCCCTACCGCGACCCCGACCCGGTGGCGCATATCGACCACGTGTTCGACCTCGCGGAGCGCTTCGATTGCGATGTCGATTTCCACATCGACTTCGATCTCGATCCGTCCAGGTCGGACCTTCCCGCCCTCATCGCCGCGACCGAGGCGCGGGGCTGGGGCGGGCGCGTCGTGGCGGGGCACGCGAGCAAGCTCTCGGCGATGGCGCCCGGGGATGTCGCCGCGATGGCCGCGCGGCTGCGCGAGGCTGGGATCGGCGTGGTCGCCCTGCCCGCC
>NZ_JBQLZP010000507.1:0-1831 GCF_052168335.1 Roseicyclus sp.
CGCGGCTCTCGTGCTACATGCTGGAGAACGCGCTGACCGCGGGCTTCACCTCGACGGGGATGAACGTCCTTCTCCTCGGTCCGGTGCCGACGCCCGCGGTGGGCCTCCTGACGCCGTCGATGCGGGCGGATGTCGGCGTGATGATCTCGGCCAGCCACAACCCCGCGACCGACAACGGGATCAAGTTCTTCGGGCCGGACGGCTTCAAGCTGTCCGACGAGGCGGAGGCGGAGATCGAGTCGCTGCTCGAGGCGGGCGTCGAGCCCGCGCGGGCCGAATACATCGGGCGCGCCAAGCGGATCGACGACGGCCGCTTCCGCTACGTCGAGCGGGTCAAGGGCACCTTCCCGTCCGGCCTGACGCTGGAGGGCATCCGCGTGGTGATCGACTGCGCCAACGGTGCGGCCTACCGTGCGGCGCCCGAGGTCCTGTGGGAGCTCGGCGCCGAGGTCACCCCGATCGGCGTCTCGCCCGACGGCTTCAACATCAACGACGGCGTCGGCTCGACCTCGACCGCGGCGGCGGCGGCGAAGGTGCGCGAGAGCCGGGCGGACGTGGGCATCTGCCTCGACGGGGACGCGGACCGGGTGATCCTGCTCGACGAGACGGGGAAGGAGGCGGACGGCGACCAGATCATGGCGCTCCTGGCCGAGCGCTGGGCGGCGGAGGACCGGCTCGCGGGGGGCACGCTGGTGGCGACCGTGATGTCGAACCTCGGGCTCGAGCGCTTCCTCGGCGACCGCGGCCTGAAGCTCCACCGCACCGCCGTGGGCGACCGCTACGTGGTCGAGGCGATGCGCGCGCACGGGCTGAACCTCGGCGGCGAGCAGTCGGGGCACATCGTGATGACCGACTACGCCACGACGGGCGACGGGCTGATGGCGGCGCTGCAGTTCCTGGCCGAGATGGTGCGGACGGGCGAGCCCGCGAGCGCGCTCTCGCGGCGCTTCGCGCCGGTGCCGCAGCTCCTGCGGAACGTGCGCTACGCGGCGGGGACGGCGCCGCTCGAGCGCGACCCGGTGAAGGCCGCGATCGCCGCCGCCGAGGCGCGGCTGACCGGGCAGGGGCGTCTCCTGATCCGGAAGTCGGGCACCGAGCCGCTGATCCGCGTGATGGCCGAGGCCGAGGACGCGGCGCTGATGAGCGCGGTGGTGGACGAGATCGTGGGTGCGGTCGAGGCCTCCGCCTGAGGCGGCCGGTCCGGCGGTGCGCGCCCCGTTCCGGGACGCGCGCGGCCTTCCTGTCGGTCCGCGCCTCCGCGCGGACCTCCGGCGCGGGGGCGCTGCCCCCGGGCGCGCGGGGTTCCGCGCGCCTCCCCCGGAGGTTTCTTGCCAGGATGAAGGGGAGGCGGGGCGCGCTCAGGGATGGGCGACGGGACGCTCGCGCGGGCGCCCGGCCACGTAGGTCGCGGCAACGGCGCGGTCGTCGCCCATCATGATCGTGGGGAAGAGCGCCTGCCAGATGTCGCCTGCGCGCGCCGCGGCCTGGGCGATGGCGGGCGTCGAGGCGAGGTCGAGGACGCAGAGGTCCGCCTCGAGGCCCGGCGCGAGCCGGCCGATCCGGTCGCCGAGCCGCAGCGCCCCGGCCGAGGCGCCGGTGGCGAGCCAGAGGAGTTCGGAGGGGTGGAGGGCCTGCCCGCGGAGCTGGGCGATCTCGTAGGCCGCGGCCATGGTCCTCAGCATAGAGAAGGAGGAGCCGCCGCCGGTGTCGGTGGCGAGGCCGACGCGCATCCGGTCGCGCAGGCCCATGTCGAGGAGCCCCGAGCCGATGAAGGTGTTCGAGGTCGGGCAGTGCACCACGGCGGCGCCGACCTCCGACAGGCGGTCGATCT
>NZ_JBQLZP010000508.1:0-2586 GCF_052168335.1 Roseicyclus sp.
GGTCCTGCCGTGGTGGGCCGCGCTCCTGGTCTTCTTCGCGCCGGACCTGAGCTTCGCGGGCTACGCGCTCGGCCCGCGGATCGGGGCGCTCCTCTACAACGCGGTCCACATCTACGGCTTCGGCGCGGCGTTCCTCGCGCTCGGCGTGGTCCTGTCGGCGCCGCTGCCTTCCGCCCTCGGCGCGCTCTGGCTCGCGCATTCGGGCTTCGACCGGATGCTGGGCTACGGGCTGAAGGCGCCGGAGAGTTTCAACGAGACCCATCTCGGCCGGATCGGCCGCTGAGCCTCACATCCGGAGCGTGCGGCCCGTCCCCGTGTCGAAGAGGTGGATCGCGCCCTCGACCGTCAGCGTGACGCTGTCGCCCGGCCGCACGCGGGTCTGGCCCGGATTGTGGACGGTGACGGGCGTGCCGTCGCGGAACTTCCCGTAGAGGTAGCTGTCCGAGCCGAGCTGCTCGACCGAGCCGATCTCGGCATGGAGCGCGCCGTCGGCGTCGGGGTGGAGGTCGTTCGGGCGGAGGCCCAGCGTCACCATCTGCCCTGCCCGCTGCGCGAAGCCCCGTTCGGGCAGGGTCACGGCATCCCCGGTCTCGAGCATCAGGTGCGTCCGGTCCTCGCCCACGGTTCCCCTGAGGAAGTTCATCCGGGGGGAGCCGATGAAGCCCGCGACGAAGAGGTTCTCGGGCGCGTTGAAGAGGTCCAGGGGGCGGCCGAACTGTTCCAGCTCGCCCAGCCGCAGGACCGCGATCTTGTCGGCCATCGTCATCGCCTCGACCTGGTCGTGGGTGACGTAGATCATGGTGTTCCCCAGCCGCCGGTGCAGCGTGGAGATCTCGCCCCGCATGTCCACGCGCAGCTCCGCGTCGAGGTTCGAGAGCGGCTCGTCGAAGAGGAACACGCGCGGCTCGCGCACCACGGCGCGGCCGATGGCGACGCGCTGGCGCTGCCCGCCCGAGAGGTCCTTGGGCCGCCGGTCGAGGAGCGGGTCGATCTGCAGCATCTTCGCGACCTCGGCCACCTTGGTGGTGATCTCCGCGCGCGGCGTGTTGATGTTCTCCAGCCCGAAGGAGAGGTTCTGGCGCACCGTCATGTGCGGGTAGAGCGCGTAGGACTGGAACACCATGGCGAGGCCCCGGTCGGCGGCCGGGACCGTGTTGACCACCTCGCCGCCGATGGCGATCTCGCCGCCCGAGATCTCCTCGAGCCCCGCGATCATCCGCAGGAGCGTGGACTTGCCGCAGCCCGAGGGGCCGACGAAGACGCAGAACTCGCCGTGCTCCACCGTCAGGTCCACGCCCTTGATCACCTCGGCCGCGCCATAGGCCTTGCGTACGTCGCGGAGCTCGAGCCTCGCCATCACCTGTCCCCCGTCGTCATTTGCCGCCCGTCGATGCGATGCCGGTGGCGATGTATTTCTGCAGGAACATGAAGACGCAGGCGATCGGAAGGAGCGTCAGCACCGTCATGGCCAGAAGCGAGGACCAGTTGGTCAGGAGCTCGCCCTGGAAGGAGTTGAGCGCGAGCTGGAGCGTGAAGTTCTCGGACTGCGTCAGAACGATGAGCGGCCAGAGGAAGTCGTTCCAGCGCCACATGATGGCGAGGATCGCGAGAACCGCGATGGCCGGCGCCGAGAGCGGCAGGATGATCCGCCAGTAGATCTTCCACTCCGACGCCTTGTCCATGCGCGCGGCGTCGAGGATCTCGTCGGGGATGGTCAGCATGTACTGGCGCAGGAGGAACACCCCCGTGGGCGTAGCCGCGCCGGGGATGATGACGCCCCAGAGCGAGTTGAACATGCCCATCTCGGTCACGATCAGGAAGAGCGGCACCAGAACCACGGTCTGCGGGATCATCAGCGTCGAGATCACGAGGAGGAGCACCGTCGTCCGCCCCCGGAAGCGGTATTTCGACAGGGCAAAGGCCGCCATCGAGTTCACCAGCAGCATGATCGCCGTGGACATGAGCGTGATGAAGGTCGAGTTCCAGAAGTAGCGCATGAAGGTGAAGCGCTCGAAGAGCCCGGTGTAGTTCTCGGTGGCCAGGCGCACGCTCTGCACCGGCTCGCGCTCCTCGATGCGGACGGTGATGCGCTCGCCGGGATTGGCGGGATCGACCATCTGCGCCTGGAGGCCGACACGGCGGATCTGCGCCAGCACCATCCCCTCGTGCTCGCCGCCGGTCATGCGGAAGAGGGGCAGGGGCTCGTCGTAGCCCTCCACCTGCATCGTCGTCTGCTGCCAGGGCAGGAAGGTCGGCGGATAGCGCTGGAGGTCGGCCTCGGTCTTGAAGGAGGACATGACCAGCCAGACCACGGGGCCGAACATCAGGAAGATGCCGAAGGCGAGATAGGCGTAGGAGGCCCAGTCGGTCCAGTGGAGCCGCGTGCCCCCGTTGGCGCGCCCGCGCGTGCGGGTGAGGAAGGCGACGGCGCTCATGGGCGGGCTCCGTAGGGCGGGACTTGTCCCGCCGTCCGGTGGCGGGACAAGTCCCGCCCTACGCCGTCAAGGGACTTTGCGACTTGCCTGGACCGCCTCCGGGGCTCCGCCCGTTCGCTCACCGGAACGTCCGCCGGACGTTCCGGTGAGC
>NZ_JBQLZP010000509.1:0-6820 GCF_052168335.1 Roseicyclus sp.
CTCCGTCGCCCTCAGCCGCGAGGAGAGCGGGCGTCGCCACGCCGCCGAGGCCGAGGCCGAAGCCGCCTGATCCGGCCTGATCCCTCCGGGGAGCAGTCGCCACAGAGAAACGCGCCCGAGGGGCGCGTTTTTCTTTTCCGCGCCTCAGTCCCGTGGCAGAACGCGCGCGAGCGCCGGGTTGGGAAAGCGGCGGGGCAGGGTGATCGCCCAGAACGCCTCGTGCAGGTCCGGCAGCGGCAGCGCCTCGACCAGGAGGCCGCTCGACAGCTCGTCCTGCACCACGATCGGCGGCACGAGGCCGAGCCCCGCATCCTCGCGCACGAGGAGCCGCAGCATCGCCATGTCGTCGGCCTCGGCCGCGATCCGGGGCGAGAGGCCCTCGCGCGCCACCAGCCGGTCGAAATCGGCGCGGAGCGCGCTGCCCTCGGCGGGCAGGACGAGGGGCGCCGCCTCCAGCAGGTCGGCCAGCCCCGCGCCCTCGGGGATGCGGTGCGGATGGCCCACGAGGCCCACGGGCTGATCGTCGATCCGACGCTCGCTCCAGGTCGTCGACGCGTCGTGGCGCGGCGGCGCGTTCGTCAGCACCACGTCGAGGCGCAGGGCCTCGAGTTCCGCCAGCAGCTCGCCGATCGAGCCCGAGCGCAGCACCACCGAGACCTCGGGGTCCTGCACCAGCGGCCTCAGGAAATTCAGCTGGAAGTTCCGCGACAGCGTGGCGAGCGCGCCCACGCGCACCACCTGTCGCGCGCCCGCGCGCCCGGCCAGCGTCTCGACCAGCTCGTCGCCCGCCGCGAAGGCCCGCTCGGCGCAGTCGAAGGCGATGCGCCCGGCCTCGGTCAGCGCCATGGTCCGCCCCCGCCGTTCGAAGAGCGGATGGCCGAGCCGCGCCTCGAGCGCGCGGATCTGGGTCGAGACGGCGGATTGAGCGACGCCGAGCTTCTCGGCCGCGCGCGTAAGGTTCCCCTCGGCCGCGACGGCCCGGAAGGCGCGCAGGTGGGTGTAGTTCAGCAGGCTCATGCGTTCCCTTTATTAGAACGAAACGCTATCAACAATATATTTCACTTGGGGAAACCCGGGGGCTACCTCTTCGCGGACCGTCAGATAGTCCGAAAGGGTGCCGTGTCATGTCCCTCCTCGCCTACCTCCTGCCGCTCTCGCTCTTCGCCGCCGCGCTCGTCTGCTTCGCGGGTCCGGGCCTCCGTCCGAGGCGGAGCCTCGCACTCGTCGAGGGCGCCGCGCTCCTCGCGCTCGCGGGCGCGGTCCTCTTCGCGACGCTCGCCGCGACCTACGGCGCCACGACCTCGGCGCTGATCGGCGCGAACGGCCTCGGCCTCCAGGTCCGGGTCGATGCGCTCTCGGCGGTGATGGTCCTGCTCGTCGCCTTCGTCGGCTGGGTCGTGATCCGCTACGCCCGCACCTACATGGACGGCGACGCGCGGCAGGGCGCCTTCATGGGCGGGCTCGCGCTGACGCTGGGCTTCGTTCTGCTCCTCGTCACCTCGGGCAACATCGCGCAGCTCGTGCTGGCCTGGATCGGCACCAGCCTGTCGCTCCACCGCCTCCTCCTCTTCTACGGCGACCGGCCGACGGCGCGGCTCGCCGCGACGAAGAAGTTCCTCTTCGCGCGCACCGGAGACGTGTTCCTGATCTCGGCCGCGATCCTCCTCGTGCAGGGCTTCGGCACCGGCGAGATCGCCGCCATCTCCGCCGCGCTCCAGGCGGGCGAGGTGCCGGTCGGCGCAGGCTGGGCCGCCTTCTGCCTCGCCGTCGCCGCCCTCCTGAAATCGGCGCAGTTCCCGACCCACGGCTGGCTGACCGAGGTGATGGACGCGCCCACGCCGGTCTCGGCGCTGCTGCACGCGGGCGTCATCAACGCGGGCGGCTTCCTCGTCATCCGCTTCGCCGATCTCTTCCTCGCCGTGCCGGGCTTCGCGATGGGGATGCTCGCCATCGTGGGCGGGCTCACCGCCGCGCTCGCCTCGCTCGTCATGCTGACGCAGACGGCGGTGAAGTCGGCGCTCGCCTGGAGCACCGTCGCGCAGATGGGCTTCATGCTGCTCCAGTGCGGGCTCGGGGCCTTTCCGGCGGCGCTCCTGCACATCGTGGCGCATTCGCTCTACAAGGCGCATGCCTTCCTCGGCTCGGGCTCGGTCGTGGACCTCGCGCGGGCGCGGCTCGGGCACCGGCTGGCGCGCGTCCGGCCGGGCGACGCCGCGCTCTCGCTCGCCGTCGCGCTCTCGGCGGTGGGGCTGACCGGCTGGGCCTTCGGGGTCACGCTCGACAGCAAGCCCGCGCTCGTCGTCCTCGCCGCCGTCCTCGTCCTCGGCCTCGGGCATCTCGTGGCGCTGGCCATGGGGCAGGGCGCGCGGGGGCCGCTGGTCATCCGGGCGAGCCTCGTCTCCTTCGGCCTCGCCGCGCTCTACTTCGCGCTCCAGCTCGGGGCCGAGGCGCTGACCGCGGGCACGCTGCCCGAAACCGGCGCGGTCGGGGCAGGGCAGCAGGCCGTGATGGGCTTCGTCCTCCTCGTCTTCGCCGCCACCGCCGCGATCCAGGTCCTCGCGCCGGTGCGGCTCGCCGAGGGGCGCTGGCGCCCGCTCGCCACGCATCTGCGCCACGGGCTCTACGTGACGCCCGTGCTCAACCGCCTCATCGCGCCGAAACTCGCCTGAACCCCGGAGGGAATTCCCATGACCCACATCTCCGACTTCGCCCCCGCCGTCACCGAGACCGAGGCTCTGCGCGCCGCCGATGCCGCGGGCCGCCTCGTGGCGCCGCTCTGGCCGCTCTCGTCCTTCGTCGCCGTGAACCCCTTCCTCGGCTTCGCGGACAAGGGCTTCGAGGCCGCCATGGGCGATGTCGCCCGCATCTCGGGCGCGCGGATGACGCTGGCCCCGTCCGCCTACGCCGCGGCGATCGAGACGGGCCGGATCACGGCGGAGGATCTCGACGCAGCGGTCGCCCTCCACCCGCAGGTCGCGCCCGACGGCAGGACGCTCGCCCGGATGGCGCGCGACGCGTCCGACAAGGGCCCGGCCCCGCTCCCCACGCTCGCCCATCTGGCGGGCGAGGCGACGGGTCAGGCCTGGGCGCCGCGCGTCGCGGCCCATGTCGCCGACTACGCCGCCCACCACTTCGACGCGGGCCAGAGCGCCTGGTCGACCGCCATCGCCGAGCCCTCGCTCTGGGCCGACTGGCGCGCCGACGCCGCCCATGACCTCAGCCTGTCCGCCATGGGACTGCCCGCCGCCCGCATCGCGGAGCTGCCGGACACGCCCGGCGCGGCGCTCGCCCACATCGCGGGCGCGCTCGACATCGAGGGCGCGGCCCTCGAGGTCTGGTTCGCGCGCCTCCTCTACACGGTGCAGGGCTGGGCAGGGCACGCGCGCTACCGCCTCTGGCAGGCCGAGCTTGCGGGCGGCACCGACGCCGCCCTGACCGAGCTCCTGGCGATCCGCGCCGTCTGCGACTGGCTCTGCCGCGATCTCGTTCCGGCCGAGGCCTGGGAGGCGGTCAAGAAGGACTACGCGAGGCCCCCCGTGCCGGGCGCGGACGCGGCGCTTCTCGCCGCGCTCCAGTCCGCCTACGAGGCCGGCTGGCGGCGGGAGACCTTCGCGGCGCTCGGCCGGGGGCCGGCCGCGTCCGACACGCGCCCGCCCGTGCAGGCCGCCTTCTGCATCGACGTGCGCTCCGAGGTCTTCCGCCGCGCCTTCGAGACGGCCATGCCGGGGGCCGAGACGCTGGGCTTCGCGGGTTTCTTCGGTGCCGCGGTCTCGTACCTGCCGCTCGGCGCCGCGCAGGAAACGGCGCGCTGCCCCGTCCTCCTGTCGCCCGCGGGCTGCGCCCATGACGAGGGGCCGGAGGCGCTGGCCGAGGCGCGGGCCGAACGCATCGCCGCCACCTCCGTCTGGGCGCGCTTCAAGCAGGCCGCGGTGTCCAGCTTCGGCTACGTGGAGACCATGGGCCTCGCCTACGCGCCCCGCCTCGCGGCCCAGAGCCTGAAGGCCACGACCGCGCTCGCCCCCCGCCACCCGGGCCTGACGGTCGAGGAGGCGGCGACGCTCGCCCCCTCGCTCGACGTCATCGCGCCCGAGGCGCGGGTCGGCACGGCGGCGACGATCCTGCGGGCCATGTCGCTGACCGGGCCCTTCGCGCGGCTCGTCGTACTTTCGGGCCACGGCGGCACCTCGCAGAACAACCCGCACAACGCGGGCCTCGACTGCGGCGCCTGCGGCGGCCATGACGGCGAGGTGAACGCCCGCCTCGTCGCGCGCCTCCTCAATGACCCGGAGGTCCGCGCGGGCCTTCCGGGCGCGGGGATCGACGTGCCCGGGGATACCGTCTTCGTGCCCGCGCTGCACGACACGACCACCGACGAGGTGACGCTCTACGACACCGCGCCCCATGCCGCGACGCACGGCGAGGATCTCGCCCGCCTCAAGGCCGCGCTGCGGGAGGCGGGCCGCATCGCGCGGGCCGAGCGCGCGCTTCTCCTCAACCTCGAGGAGGGCGCGCGGGTGGACGACGCCGTGCAGTCCCGCGCACGCGACTGGTCGCAGACCCGGCCGGAATGGGCGCTCGCGGGCTGCGCCGCCTTCATCGTCGCGCCGCGCCACCGGACGCGGGGCGTGGACCTCGGCGGCCGCGCCTTCCTGCACAGTTACGGCTGGGAGGTGGACGCCGCCAACGGCTATCCGGTGCTGGAGCTGATCCTGACCGCGCCGCTGATCGTGGCGAGCTGGATCAACCTCCAGTACTACGGCTCGACCGTCGACAACGCCGTCTTCGGCGCGGGCAACAAGGTGCTCCACAACGTCTCGGGCCTGACCGGCGTGATCGAGGGTTCGTCGGGCGACCTCCGCCCCGGCCTGCCCTGGCAGTCGGTCCACGACGGCGAGCGCTTCGTGCACGAGCCCCTGCGGCTGGCCGCCATCGTCGAGGCCCCGGCCGGGGCGATGTCCGCGATCATCGCCAGGCACGAGGGGCTCGCGGCCCTCCTCGACAATTCGTGGCTCCACCTCTTCCGCATGGACGAGGCCGGCCGCGTGGCCGAGCGCTACATGCCCGGCGGCGGCTGGGCCCCCGTCGACGAGGCCGCGCCGGTCCCTTCCGCGCGCGTCGCCTGACCGGGCGAGCCGCCGGGTCAGTCCCGCCCGGCGGCGCGTCCGCGCAGGTGGAGCACCGTCTTCAGGAGTTCCGGCACCACGAGCAGCGGCAGCGCCAGCGCCGCGATGGTCCACCAGACCTCGCCGGGCAGCGGCACGGTCTGGAGGAGCACCTGCAACGGCGCCCAGTAGACCGCCGCCACCTGCAATCCCATCATCGCCGTGAAGGCCACAAGGAGCGCGCGGTTGCCGAAGAAGCCGAGCTTCCAGCACGGAGTCCTGAGCGAGCGGAAGGCGAAGACGCTCACCTTCTCGAAGACCACCATCGCGCTGAAGGCCGCCGTCCGCGCCACGTCGGTCCCGAGCGGCAGGAGGCTCTCGAAGAGCCAGACCGCCGCCACGCCCGTATAGGCCCCGAAGGCCAGGATCACCGGCAGGCTGCGGAGCCCGAGGATGCGCTCGCTTTTTGGGCGCGGCTTCTCGCGCATCTGCGCGGGATCGGCGGGCTCGAGCCCCAGCGCGACCGCCGTCACGCCGTCGGTGACGAGGTTCATCCACAGGATCTGCGTCGGCAGGAAGATCAGCGGCGAGAGCAGGATCGTGTTGATCACGATGGCCACGGCCTCGCCCGCGTTCGAGGACAGGAGGTAGCGCACGAACTTGCGCGTGTTGTCGAACTGCCGCCGCCCCTCGCGGATCGCCGCCACGATGGTCGCGTAGTTGTCGTCCATCAGCACGAGGTCCGAGGCGTCCTTGGCCACGTCCGTGCCCCGGATACCCATGGCGATGCCGATATCCGCCTTGCGGAGCGCGGGCGCGTCGTTCACCCCGTCGCCCGTCATGGCGACGGTCAGCCCCTGCGCCTGCAACGCGTCCACGATCCTCAGCTTGTGCGCGGGCGAGACGCGGGCGAAGGCGACCTCGCCCCTCAGCGCCGCGCCGAGCGCGTCGTCGTCGAGCGCCTCGAGTTCCGCCCCCGTCAGCACGCGCTCCGCGCCGATGCCGAGGGCCTGCGCGATGTTGCGGGCCGTCGCCGGGTGGTCGCCCGTGATCATCAGCGTCCTTATGCCCGCCCGCCGCGCCGCCCGGATCGCCGCGCGCACCTCGGTCCGCGGCGGGTCGATCAGGCCGACGAGACCGAGAAAGACCATGTCCCGCTCCGCGATCTCGGTCTCCGCCGTCTCGCGCGAGGCCAGCGCGATGATGCGCAGCCCCTCCGCCGCCAGCGCCTCGGCCCGGTCGTGCAGCGCCGCGCGGTCGGCCTCGGTCATGGGCATTGTCTCCCCGCCGGAGCGCCGCGCCGAGCAGGTCGGCAGCACCGTCTCGGGCGCGCCCTTCATGCAGATGCGGTGGCCCTCCGCCGTCGCCTCCATCACGCTCATGCGCTTGCGCTCGCTGGTGAAGGGCAGTTCCGCCACCCGCCGCGCGGGGTCGGGCGCCTCCGCCCAGGCCTTCTGCGCGAGGACGAGCAGCGCCGTCTCCGTCGGGTCGCCGAGCGGCAGCCAGCGGTCCCCCTCCCGCAGGAGACGCGCGTTGTTGCAGACCTGCGCCACCCGGCAGATCAGCGCGAGGTCCGCGTCGTCGGTTGCCCGCACCTTCTCCCCATCGACCTCGACATGGCCCGCCGGGTCGCGGCCCGAGCCCGTCACGCGGTAGTCGGCACGCTCGGTCACGACGCGGCTCGCCGTCATGGCGTTCTCGGTCAGCGTGCCGGTCTT
>NZ_JBQLZP010000510.1:0-4527 GCF_052168335.1 Roseicyclus sp.
CCTGCTCCGTCCAGTCGAGGTTCGCCAGCGGGTCGTGGCGATGCGCGTCGAAACCGGCCGACAGGATCAGGAGTTCCGGCGCGAAGCTGCGGAGCAGCGGGAAGACCTGCGCCTCGTAGACCGCCCGCATCTCGGCGCCGCCGGAGCCGGGGGGCAGCGGCACGTTGCGCACGTTGCCCGCCACGCCGCGCTCGGACGGGGCGCCGGTGCCGGGGTAGAGCGGCATCTGGTGGCTCGAGACGAAGAGCGTGCGCCGCTCCTCCCACAGGATGTCCTGCGTTCCGTTGCCGTGGTGGACGTCGAAATCCACCACCGCGACGCGCGACAGGCCCCGCCGCTCCACCGCGTGAAGCGCGGCGATGGCGGCGTTCCCGAAGAGGCAGAAGCCCATGGCGCGCGTCTTCTCGGCGTGGTGGCCGGGCGGGCGTGTCGCGACGAAGGCGTTCGCCGCCTGCCCGTCGAGCACCGCGTCGACCGCCGCGACGCAGCCGCCGACGCCGCGCAGCGCCGCCTCCCAGGTGCCGGGGCTGGCGTGGGTGTCGGGGTCGAGCGCGGACCAGCCGGAGGAGGGCATCGCTGCCTCGATCCGGTCGATGTAGCCGGTGGGATGGGCGAGCATCAGGTCCTGCCGCGTCGCCACCGGCGCCTCCGCCCGGGAAAGACCGGCAAAGGGCGCGGCGGCCAGCGCGGCCCTCACCGCCTCGAGGCGCGCGACCTGCTCGGGGTGGCTGGGCGGCGTCACGTGTTCGAGGCCCTGCGGGTTCTCGACGAGAAGCGTGGTCATGTGTCGGGTGTCCCTTCAGTCCGGCGCCAGCATGTAGCCCGCGCCGCGCACCGTCTGAAGGTAGCGCGGCTGCTTGGGGTTCAGCTCGATCTTCTTGCGGAGCCGCGTGATCTGCACGTCCACCGCGCGCTCCTGCACTTGCTCGCCCGAGGGGCCCTTGTCGCGGTTGAGAAGGCCCACGAGGTCCGAGCGGGTGAAGGCCTGGTTCGGCTGGCCCGAGAAGATCCGCATCAGTGCGGCCTCGGTCGCCGTGAGGCGCACCACCTCCGACCCGCGCCAGAGCTCGCCCCGCTCCATGTCGTAGCGGATCGGCCCGAGATGCAGCACCTGCACCACCTGCGATTCCAGCGGCTGCCGGGGCACGCGGCGGAGGATCGCATTCACCCGCAGGAGAAGCTCCTTGGGCTCGAACGGCTTGACCAGGTAATCGTCGGCGCCCGCCTCGAGCCCGGTGATCCGGTCGCCCGCCTCGCCCTTGGCGGTCAGGAGCAGGATCGGCGTCTGCAGCGTCTGGCGCAGGTCGCGCGTCAGGCTGAGCCCGTCCTCGCCCGGCATCATCACGTCGAGCACGATCAGGTCGAAGTCGAGCCCCGCCAGGAGCCGCCGCGCATGCGCGGCGTCGCGCGCGGCCGTCGTCATGTAGCCGTTGCGCACCAGGAACTTCTGCAGGAGCCCCCGGATACGCTCGTCGTCGTCGACGATGAGGAGATGCGCGCCGATCTCGGTCATCAGCCGCCGTCCGTTCCGTCGAGGTAGTGCCGCCGCATCTCGGGGTCCATCATCTGCTCGAGCACCGCGCGGAAGCCCGCGACAGCCTCGGGGCCCGCGTTGCGGAAGGCCGCGCGCATCCGGCCGCGCTGCGCCTCGGAAAGCTGCCGTTCCAGGTCGGCCCCCTTCTCCGTGAGGAAGAGGTGGCGCTCGCGCTTGTCCCGCGTGCCGACGCGGCTGTCCACGAGGCCGTCCTCGACCAGCGTGCGCAGGACCCGGTTCAGCGACTGCTTGGTGACGCCGAGGATCGACAGGAGGTTGTTCACCGTCGTGCCCGGCGAGCGGTTGATGAAGTGGATGGCCCGGTGATGCGCGCGGCCGTAGCCGTATTCCTGGAGGATGCGGTCGGGATCGGCGGTGAAGCCGCGATAGGCGAAGAACATCGCCTCGATCCCGCGGCGAAGCTGGTCGTCCGTGAGGAACAGCAGGCTCTCGCTCCGCCCCAGCACGGCGCTTGAGGTTCGTTCGGCCATGGGCCCTGTCCCTTCCTTCCGGTTTCTCCGGCGCAGCCCGACTTTATGTCAGCCTTGTTGACTTTCCAAGAATCAATTGATAGCGACGGGCAGGTTTTGCGTAACTTTATGTCCGTTGCGGCCATAACCTGCGCAACAATCGAAAAGAAGGCGCCGGATCGCCCGGCAAGAGGCTGCGAAGGAAGAGACCCATGGCAGGAGCCTACGACGACCGCGACGGCTGGATCTGGATGGACGGCAAGCTCGTGCCCTGGCGCGACGCGAACATCCACATCCTGACCCATGCGATGCACTACGCCTCCTCGGTCTTCGAGGGGGAGCGCGCCTACAACGGCAAGATCTTCGAGAGCCGCAAGCACTCCGAGCGGCTGCTCGCCTCGGGGCGCATGCTCGACATCGACATCCCCTGGACCGTGGACGAGATCGAGGCGGCCAAGTATGCGGTGATGAAGGCCAACGACCTCTCGGACGCCTACGTGCGCGCCGTCGCCTGGCGCGGCTCGGGCGAGGACATGGGCGTGAGCTCCGCGCGGAACCCCGTCCGTCTCGCGGTCGCGTCCTGGGCCTGGGGCGCCTACTACGGCGACGCCAAGATGAAGGGCGCGAAGCTCGACATCTCCAAGTGGAAGCGCCCCTCGCCCGAGACGATCCCGGTCCACGCCAAGGCCGCCGGCCTCTACATGATCTGCACGATGTCCAAGCACGCCGCCGAGGCCAAGGGCTGCTCGGACGCGCTGTTCATGGACTACCGCGGCTACGTGGCCGAGGCGACGGGCGCAAACATCTTCTTCGTGAAGGACGGCGAGGTCCACACGCCCGTCGCGGACGTGTTCCTCAACGGCATCACGCGCCAGACGGTGATCGGGATGCTCGAGGACCGGCAGGTGAAGGTCCACCAGCGCCACATCCTGCCCGGCGAGCTCGAAAGCTTCGAGCAGTGCTGGCTGACCGGCACCGCCGCCGAGGTGACGCCCGTGGGACAGATCGGCGACTACAGCTTCGAGGTCGGCGCCATGGTCCGCGACGTGGCGACCGCCTACGAGGAGCTGGTGCGGGCCTGACGCGAAACGAGGGTGCGGGCCGGAAAGCTTGATTTCCGGCCCCATCGCGCCCACCATCGGGGGATGGTGATGCACTTCCAGCCCGCCGGGCCGACATCCTTCGCCGAGACCGTGGCCTTCGACCGGCGGGAACTCGGCGTCATCCTCGGGGTCTACGGGCGGATGGTCGCCGCGGGCGAGTGGCGGGACTACGGGATCTCGCATCTCTCCGACGTGGCCGTCTTCTCCGTCTTCCGGCGGAGCGCGGAGCAGCCGCTCTACCGGATCGAGAAGCGGCCGAAGCTCGCCCGTGCCCAGGGGCAGTACGCCGTGATCGGCATGGACGGCCGCGTTCTCAAGCGCGGGCACGACCTGAGGACCGTGCTGCGGGTCCTCGAGCGCAAGCTGATCCGCGCGGTGGACTGAGGATCAGTCCTCGGCCAGACGCTTGCGCCGGGTGATGTCGCTGCCCTTCTCCGCGATGCGCGCGGCGGCGTCCTCCAGCGGCTCGTAGGCGACCGACATGTGATGGGCGTTCGCGTGGAGCAGCATACGCGCGTCCGCCATGATCCCGACATGCCCCTCCCAGAACACCAGGTCGCCGCGCCGGAGCGTCTCGTTCTCCCCGATGTCCTCGCCGAGCGCCTCGGCCTGCTGGTCGCTGTCGCGCGGGCAGTCGAGGCCGCAAGCCAGGAGCGCGAGCTGGACCAGGCCCGAGCAGTCGAGGCCCCAGCGGCTCGACCCGCCCCAGAGATAGGGCGTGCCGAGGAACAGGTCGGCGATCCCCACCGGGTCGGAGAAGCGCGCGGCCATCGGCATCAGGTGCTGCGCGGGGACGTAGTGTCCGGTCTGGATGCGGAGGAAGCCCTGCCGCTCACCGGTGACGTGGACTGCGCTGCCGAAGAACAGCGCGACCTCGGCCTGCGCCTTGGCGTCGGCCTTCGGGTAGAGGTGCGTCGCGGGCGAGACGACCCAGTGCGTCGCCTCCGGCGCCTCGGTCAGCGCGCCCGAGCCGACCCAGCCGACGTAGCCGTCGCGCGCGCACTGGCCGAAGGCGAAGCCGTCGCGCCGGTCGAGGACGAGGAACCGCTCGCCGAAGAGGAGCTGGCTCTCCCGGCCGCCGCCCGGCTCGCGCACGAGGTTCACGATGGGCTGCTGGACCGTCATCCACTGGCCCTCGACGAAGCTCTCGGCCTCGACCTCGCCCTCCAGCGAGACATGGGCGACGCGCCCGTTGAAGGGGGTGACGCGGCTGTCGCGGGTCATGTGCCAAGCACCTCCGGCAGGGCCTCGTAGAGGGCGCGGGTGCCCTGGCCGAGCCCGCCCTTGGGCCGGCCCGGCGCATCGGAGGCGGACCAGGAATAGATGTCGAAGTGGAGATAGCGCCGCGCCGGCGCGGCGAAGCGGGGAAGGAACAGCGCCGCCGTGATCGAACCCGCGAACCCGCCCGACGGCGCGTTGT
>NZ_JBQLZP010000511.1:0-1404 GCF_052168335.1 Roseicyclus sp.
CCGAGACCTGGTGGGGATAGCGGAAGCCGATCTCCCCGGGGTTCGGCAGGCGCATCCGGCGGTAGAGGTCGATGGCGTCCTGCTCGGCCCGGTCGCGGGCCATCACGCCGTGGACGACGGGCGCCTCGCAATACTGGTCGATGAGCTTGTGGGCGGGGTTGAAGCTCGCCGCCGCGGATTGCGCGACATAGGCGATGCGCGCGCCGCGCAGGTCGCGCTTCGCCGTCTCGGAGGCGGCGCGCAGGTCGATGCCGTCGAAGACGATCGAACCGCCGGTGATCCGGCAGCCGTCGCGCGCGAAGCCCATCGCGGCGAGGCCGACGGTGGACTTGCCTGCGCCGCTCTCGCCGATGAGGCCGAGAACCTCGCCCTTGTGAAGCGTCAGGTCCACGCCCTTCACGATCTCGGTCCAGGTGTCGCCGGAGCGGCCCTCGATCCTCAGGCCCTCGATCTTCAGCAGGATCTCGCGGTCCATGCTCACTCCTTCAGTCCCGAGGCGCGGTAGAGCTGCCAGTCCACGACGAAGTTCACCGCGACCGTCAGGAGCGCGATGCATCCCGCGGGCAGCAGCGGCGTCACGTCGCCGAAGGTGATGAGCGTGGCGTTGTCGCGCACCATCGAGCCCCAGTCGGCGGTCGGCGGCTTGATCCCGAGGCCGAGGAAGCTGAGCGAGGAGATGGCGAGGAAGACGAAGCAGAACCTCAGGCCGAACTCCGCCACGAGGGGGGCGAGCGCATTCGGCAGGATCTCGCGCCGGATGAGATACCAGCTCCGCTCGCCGCGGAGCTTGGCGGCCTCGATGTAGTCCATCACGACGATGCCCTGCGCCACCGCGCGGGCGAGGCGGTAGACCCGCGTCGCGTCCACCGCCGCGATGACGAGGATCAGCGCGGTGATCGACGTCCCGAATATGGTGAGCAGGAGGAGCGAGAAGATCAGCGCCGGGATCGCCATGAGCGCGTCGACGAAGCGCGACAGCGCCTGGTCGAGCCAGCCGCCCGTCAGCGCCGCCCAGAGCCCGAGGATCGATCCGACGACGAAGGCGAGCGCGGTGGTGGCGAAAGCGATGCCGACCGTGTTCCGCGCGCCGTAGATCAGCCGCGAGAGCATGTCGCGCCCGATCCGGTCGGTGCCGAGGGGATGTTCGGCGGACCAGGGCTGGAACTGCCCGCCGACGATCTCGCGCTCGGGGAAGGGCGCGAGGACCGGCGCGGCGAGGGCGACGAAGGGGTAGATCAGGATGACGAGGATGCCGAAGGCGGCGGTCAGCGGCATGTCCTGCGCGATGCTGTTCGCATGGCCCGTCAGTGTCGCGCGGGCGGCGGCGCGCAGGGCGGCCGCGACGGCGAAGAGGCCCGCGAGGCCGACGAGGACGGAGAGGGCGAAGGTCATCGCCTCACCTCC
>NZ_JBQLZP010000512.1:0-8475 GCF_052168335.1 Roseicyclus sp.
TCTGGACCGCCGGGCTCATCGGCGGGGCGTCGGGCTATTTCGGCGCGGCGCTCTCGGCCTCGGCGCCGAACCTGCCGACGGGTCCGATCATCGTGCTGACGGCGGCCGGCGTCTTCACGCTCTCGATGCTGTTCGCGCCGGTCCGCGGGCTCGCCGCCGCGATCCTGAGCCGCAGGCAGTTCCAGGCGCGCGTCCATCGCCGCCAGGGTCTCCTGTCGCTCGCCCGGCAGGAGCCGGTGCGCGAGCCCTATACGCTGCGCCTGCTCAGGCGCGAGGGACTGATCCGCGCCGACGGCGTCCCGACCGAGGCCGGCTGCGCCGCCGCCGCAAAGGTCTCGCGCGACGAGCGGCGCTGGGACGTGGCGCGGCAGGTTCACCAGGACGCGGGGCTGACGGGCCGCTACGACGGGCTGACGCCCATCGAGGAGGTCTTCACGCCGGACGAGATCCGCGAGTTCGACCGCCGCCTCGGCCCGCCCATGCCGGTGACGGGGTAACGAAATGGGCGCCGAATTCGTCCAGTTCTCGCTGACGCCGATCCTGATCGGCATCCTCGCCGCGGTCGCCTGTGCGCTGCCGGGCAACTTCCTCATCCTGCGACGCCAGGCCCTGATCGGCGACGCGATCAGCCACGTGGTCCTGCCGGGGATCGTCGTGGCCTTCCTCGTGGCGGGCACGGTCGCGGCCTTGCCCATGCTCCTCGGGGCGGCGGGCGCGGCGCTGGTGGCCGTCGTCCTGATCGAGCTCGTCCGCCGCGTCGGCCGGGTCGAGCCCGGCGCGGCCATGGGCGTCGTCTTCACAACGCTCTTCGCGGGCGGTGTGCTGCTTCTCGAGCAGACGGACACCTCGTCGGTCCATCTCGACGTGGAGCACGCGCTGATGGGCAACCTCGAGTCGCTGGTCTGGCTCCGGGCGGAGGGATGGCACTCGCTCGTCGATCCCGCGGCGCTGGCCACGCTCCCGCCCGAACTGCCGCGGATGGCGCTGGCCTGCGCGGTCATCGTGGCGCTGACCCTTGGCTTCTGGCGCTGGCTCAAGGTCACGACCTTCGACGAGGGCTTCGCCGCGACGATCGGCATTCCCGCCCGCAGCGTCGGCCTCGGGCTCGTGATCGCGGCGGCGCTGGCGGCGGTGGCGGCCTTCGACGCGGTGGGCTCGATCATCGTGATCGCGATGTTCATCTGCCCCCCGGCCGCCGCACGCCTGATGACGGAACGGCTCGAGTCGCAGGTGCTCTGGTCGGCGGGCTTCGCGACGCTCTCGGCGATCCTCGGCTACGTGCTCGCGGGCTACGGGCCGCTCTGGCTCGGCGCGTCGGCGTCGGTCAGCGCGGCGGGCATGATCGCGGCGGTCTCGGGCGTCGTCCTGTGGCTCGCCTGCCTCTTCGCGCCGCACCGCAGCAGGGTCGGCGCACCCGGCTGACCGGCCCGTCCGGCAGCGCCCTCCACCCGAAGAAGCCTCGGGTTTTCAGGGGCCTGCGGCCTGTCCACAGCTGACGAAACAATGCCAGCACAACTTGCGGTTTGTGTCTTATTTCGGCCCGAATTTACCCTGACCCTCTCCCGGAAGCCCGTCCACCGGGCCGTGCATTCGTGTGTTCATTTTCCGCGTGAGAAAGCCCCAATGCCCAGATTGAAAGCGGTCTCCAGCCTTACGCTCGTCCTCAGTGACGTGACGATCGCTTTCGTGCTCACGACGTTCCTGATCTCCTGGGCGCCGAGCATCAGTTCCCTCGGGGCGTGGGGCTACATGATCCTCTTTGTCCTGATCTCGGCGGTGGTCGCGCTCGTGACGGTATTGAGCCTCACCCTCGCGCGGCCCAACGCCGCCGCGAAGCGGGTCATCGCGGCGCGCGATCTCGCGATCTACCTTCGCGAACAGGCGCTCAACGAGCACACGATGGTCAGCGTCGCCCGCCCCGACGGCACGATCCGGCTGGTGAACGAGAACTTCGTCGCGACGCTCGGCTACGAACCGGAGGAGGTCGTCGGCCAGACCGCCGACATGATCTACTGGGACGAGGGCACCGCCCGCGAGGCGGAGCGCGCGCGCGGCGCCGCCGCCAAGGGGCGGATCTGGAAAGGCGCCGAGCGGCTGCGGGCGAAGGACGGGCGCTGCCTGACGGTCGAGACGACGATCCTGCCGCGCTTCGACGACAACGGGCAGCTCGACAACGCGATCACGATCCGGACCGACCTGTCGCTCGCGATCGCCGAGGGGGTCGAGGAGGGACGCAACGCCGTCGTCGAGGCCCTGCCCGACGAGGTCTACATCTACGACGCCGAAACCTTCGCGATCACCTACGTCAACGCCAGGGGACGCGAGCGATTCCGCCGGAGCCTCGCGGACCTTCGCCGGTCGGTGCTGCTCGACTTCTTCAACGACGAGGAGAAGAACCGCTTCCGCCGCCACATCGCCCCCCTCCTGTCGGGCGAGACCGGCATCGCACGGATCGAGCTCGACCACGTGCCGGGCCCGGTCGAGATCCTGACCCACATCGACAAGGGGACGGACGGACGCCGCAGCCTCGTCTCGGTCGTCCGCGACATCACCGAGCGCAAGCGCGCCGAGCAGATCAAGCTGAGTTCCGTCGCCACGGTCAGCCACGAGTTGCGGACGCCGCTGACCTCGATCAAGGGCGCGCTGCGGCTGATGGAGTCGGGCGTGGTCGGGGAACTGTCGCCCGAGGCCGAGCGCATGGTGACGGTCGCCCGGCGCAACAGCGACCGGCTTCTGGCGATCGTCAACGACATCCTCGTCCTCGAGAAGCTGTCCTCGGGCGAGATGGCGCTTGCCCCGTCCATCGTGGACCTTCACGACATCCTCGCCGAGGCGGCCGAAGCCAACGCGGCCTTCGCGGCGGAATGCGAGGTCCGCTTCGTCGTGGAAGGCAGTCGCCAGCCCGCCTACGTGCGCGGCGACCCGGCGCGCCTCATGCAGGTGATGTCGAACCTCATGTCGAACGCGGCGAAGTTCTCGCCGGAGGGGTCGAGCATCCATCTCAGGGTGGAGGACCGGGGCGAGGTCTGGCGGGTCTGCGTGCAGGACCACGGGCCCGGCATTCCCGAGGACGCGCGCAAGACGCTCTTCGACAACTTCACGCAGGTCGCCAGCATCGACAGCAAGAAGCACCCGGGGACGGGGCTGGGCCTCGCCATCTGCCGGGAGATCGTGGTCCGGCATGGCGGGCACATCTCGTTCGACTCCGTGCTCGGCAAGGGAACGACCTTCTACTTCGAACTCGAAAAGGAAACCGCGGCCGCGGAAGCAGGTCGGCCGCCAGCGGCAAGCGTCGCCTGAGGGGCGAGGCCCCGCGCAGGCTGGGAAGAGACAAATGGCAGAACTCAGGACAATCCTCCACGTCGACGACGACGAAGACATCCTCGAGATCACGCGCATGGCGCTGCAACTCGTGGACAGCTTCGAGCTTTGCCAGTTCGGCTGCGGGCCCGACGCCCTGGCCGCCGTGCCGGAGGTGAAGCCCGACCTGCTCCTTCTCGACGTGATGATGCCGGGGATGACGGGACCCGAGCTCTGGGACCGGATTCGCGCCACGGCCGGCTCCGCCCACATTCCCGCGATCTTCGTGACGGCGAAGGCGGAAGCCAAGATCTCGGAGGAACTGCGGGGACGCGGCGCGCTCGACGTCGTGACGAAGCCTTTCGACCCCATGACGCTCGGGGCGCAGATCCGGGAAGCCTGGAACAGGCTGTGACCGAAGTTGCGCCCAAATTCCGACAGTATTTGTGGATAGTTGTCAAAGCCATGTGGGCATGAAGGATTCGGATTACCGCCCTGCCTGAGAGGTTCGGAGATGAGAATTCTAGCGGTCGATGACGATCCCGACTTCCTGGCGGTCTTCCAGACGGTCCTGAAGAACCTGGGGTTCGGCGAGATTTCCACGGCGTCCTCCGGGGATCGCGCGCTCGACGTCATCGCGGCGGCTGCTACCGAGTTCGACTGCTTCATCCTCGACATCCAGATGCCGCGGATGGACGGGATCCAGCTCTGCCGCGAGATCCGGTCGATGGACGCCTACAAGGACACGCCCATCATCATGAACACCGCCGTGGGCGACCGCGGCTACATCGACGCGGCCTTCGCGGCCGGCGCCACCGACTACCTGAACAAGCCGGTCGACGAGGTCGAGATCAAGGCCCGCCTCGGCGTGATCGAGCGGCTGGTGAGCGAGCGGCTCCGCGCGCAGATCGCCCTGTCGAGCCCGGGCACCGACGCCTTCTCGGCACCGTCCTACGGCTTCATGGACGGCATCCCGCTCAAGCGCGTGGACGGCGCCATCGACCTCTTCGCGATGGGCAACTACCTCAAGACGCTGGGCATGTTCCGCGCGCTGTCGGTCTGCGCGGTCGGCGTCCGCGTGGTGAACGCCCGCCAGATCCACGACCTCGAGGGCGGCTACGTCTTCGGCGAGGTCATGATCGACGTGGCGACCTGCCTCTCGGACTGCCTGAAGCCGGCGAACCGCATGATCGCCTACGCGGGCGGCGGCGTCTTCGTCTGCCTGATGCCGCGCACCGAGATGCAGGACCCCGAGGTGCTCGCCGCTCAGCTGCGCGAGTACATCATGGAGTTCCAGCCGATCTACAGCGACCTCGACATCCAGCTTCCGTCGATCTCGGTCGGCCCCGCGATCAACCTGCGCGCCAGCCGCATCGGCTCGCCCACGCGGATCATCGACGAGGCCATCGCGAGCGTGAAGGCCAAGGACATGAGCTTCGCCACCAGCGCGTGAGCCCGGAACGCCGGACCGACAGGAAGAAGGACGCCCCACGTGGACCAGACCACCGCCAGCAAGAGGATGACCGCCGGGATCGAGGATCTTCGCGCCGGTTTCCTCGAGCGAGTCGCCGACCGCTGCCTGATGATCGAGGGAATCATCGCCTCGGCCGAGAGCGCGCGTCCGACCGAGGACGAGCGCAAGGCCATCGCCCAGTGCGCGCACAAGACGGCGGGCGTCGCGGCGACCTTCGGCTATGGCGCGCTCGGCGCGCGGGCGCTCGAGGTCGAGCGGATGATGTCCGACCCCGTGCGCTGGCCGAGCTGGGACGCCGTGCGCCCGATGCTCGACACGCTCCTCGACGAGATGGAGCGCGTCCTCGACGAGGCCTACTGACCGGCCGTCGGACGGCGTCGTTCTCGCGCGGCGATGGCGCACCGCCGTAGGCCGCGGTCCATGACCTACCCGCTTCGCTCCCAGGGCCGCTCTTCTGCCGCAAGCGCGCGCCAGAGGTCCAGTGCCTTGTCCAGTTCGGCGAGGCTCCGCGCCTCCAGCCGCTTCAGCGCCAGTTCGAGACCCGGCGAGGTGCCCCACTCCGCACCCTCGAGGAGCGCGCGCGCCGTCACCACGTCGTTCAGCGCGCCGACCTTGTCCTGCAGCTTGGCAAGCCGTTTGAGAAAGGGCTTCATGCGCTTGGCCGGGTAGAGCGGCGCGAGGAAATCGACGGCATAGCGCAGCTTCTTCAGGTCCTTGCGGAATTCGTGCCGCCTGTGAACGTCGCGCTCCGAAAGGTGCCGCGCCATCTTGCGGGTCTTCTTCCAGATGTCGGCCAGGCGCTCGTCCGCGAAGTCGCCGACGGGCCGCGCCAGGCGCTCGGTCTGGTCGTGGTCCTCGGGCCGGAGCCAGCGGCGCAGGCGGACGAAGTCCCCCAGGTCGCGCAGAAAGGCCTGCACCTCTGGGCCCTCCAGTTCCCGGCGAAGACGCGCCCGTTCCTCGAGCCGGTCGGCCTCGAAGGCCCGCATCAGGCCCGCGGCCTCCTCCTCCGGAAGGGACGCGGCGAGGTCGGGAAGGATCGTGGTGCAGAAGACGTCGAGGTCGCGGGTCCGTCCCGCCTCGCGCCCCAGTTCCCGCGCAAGGAGCGAGAGGCGCGACGCCTCGGGGCAGTCCACCACCGGGCGGAACAGGCGGAAGGCCGAGCGCAGGCGCCGCAGCCCCACGCGGAGCTGGTGCGGTCCCTCGGGGGCGTCGCTGCCGAGGGCCGCCTGCCGCCCGGCCTCGATCTTCTCGAGGCAGTCGCGGATGCAGGCAGCCGCGGCCTTCTCCGAGGTGGTGGCGGATTTCATGCCTTGCCCTGCTTGCGCATTCATATCTCCCTGACCGCCCATCTGGTCATCGTGCGCCACCCCCGTCAATCCGGACGCGCGCCTCCGGCTTGATCCCGCGGCCGGGACGGGCGATGTCCTTGTGCACGACGGGACGAAGGCGGCCCGCACGCGAAACGGAGCGCGCATGGCGGGCGCAGCAGGAACGGCGTCCTTCTTGTCGATGGCGAGCGGCCAGGAGGCGCAGGCCTGCCTCCTCGCGGCCAGCCTGTGCCGACACCTGCAAAGTCGGGCAGCGCGCCGTCGCGTATCTCCGCGAGGATCACGCGCCGCGCCTGCACCCCGTCACTGCCCCTGTGCTGGAAGCCGCCCGCATCGAGCGCCGCCTGATCCCGGGCTCGGCCGGGAGCACGCCCTGGACCGCGCCCTTTCCGCAGGGCAACAGGATCCTCGCCGCCGCGATGGCGCGTGATTGCGAGGTGTCGGTCTTCCTCGACAGCTACACGGTGACAGCGCGTCCCGTGTGTCTCGGACCACGCCAGGCCCGCCACCGACAAGGAGAGCTGGCGCAGCCACGATGCGCTCTTCGGACTGGACCTGCCGGAGGCGCGCCTGACGCCCTGCGCGGTCTCGTCGGCCGATCCGGCGTCCGCACCTTCATCGAGACGTTCAGGCCGCATCTGAAGGTCCGCGGGATGGAGCGTCGGCTTCCCGTGCCGGACGGACGCGTCCCCGCCTGACGCCCGCGCCGTCAGCGATAGGGAAACTCCGCCTCGAAAAGCGATCGGAAGAGCGCGTCCCGCGCCGCCGCCGACCCGTCGCCCGGCGGCGGAAGATACCCCGAGATCATCAGCTCGGCGAGGCCGTGCACGCGGGTCCAGCAGGCGAGCACCTCGGTGAACGCCTCGGGGTGGCCCATCGGCGGCGTGCCGTGGAGCGCGCCGACGTCGCTGGCCAGGTGCAGGAAGGCCGCGTCGGCCGCCTTCTGCAGCTCGGTTCCCCCGCGCGGCGCCTCCGAAAGACCGAAGACCAGCCGGAACAGCGCCGGGCTCTCCATCGCGAAGTCGAGATAGCCGAGGCCGGACGCCATCAGCCGTTCGTAGGGGCTCGCGTCGGGGCCGAGCCGCACCTGCCGGTCGGACATGTGTTCGACCAGCCGTTGGAATCCGCGCGTTGCCAGCGCCTCGAGGAGGCCGGCAAGGTCGCCGAAGTGATGTGCGGGCGCCGTGTGGCTGACCCCGACCCGCGCCGCGACCCGTCTCATCGACAGGCCCCCGTGCCCGCGCTCGGCAAGTTCGGCCTCCGCCGCATCGAGGATCGCCCGGCGCAGATCTCCGTGATGGTAGCTTCTGTGCGGGACTTCTGCCACGTCCTGGAAGGCTCCTTTCCGACCGGATCGGACTTCAAACTTGACAGGGGAAAGATTGAGGTGTCACTACCTCATCTGACCGCTGTAAAGATTATGGGGCATGTCGCCCGGCCTTTCCGTGCAATGGTGCACGGTCGAGGGTTGCACGGCAAGCGAAGGTTCGGTTCTCGTGGGCCGATGCGGAAACCTGCCAGGTGTGTGACGCGGCGGACGAGTGACGGCAGGTCGGCCCGGTGCGCGCCCGCAAGGGAACCGCGCGCCGGGCTTCACCCCGGGCGGCCTTTATCCTCCACCTCCCAATCCGGCGCGCGGAACGCCCCGGCGAGGAAGTCCACGAAGCTGCGGATGCGGGGAACCATGTCCCGCTCCGGCAGGAAGACGGCGTTGATCGCGGTATCGTCCGCTGGCGCGTGATCGGGCAGGAGCTGCACCAGTCGCCCCGCGCGCAGGGCGGGCCGCGCGAGATGTTCGGCTGCCCGCATGACGCCGACGCCCGCCAGGCACATCGCGAAGAGCGACATGCCCTGGTTGCTGCGGAACCGACTTTGCGCGCGGAAGGTCACGCGTTCGCCGCCCGTTTCGAAGGTCCAGCGGTTGAGGTGCCCCCGGCTGCCGTCCCAGGCGATGCACGGCATACGCGCGAGGTCGTCGAGCGTCTTCGGCGTCCCGTGCCGCGCGACGAGCTCCGGGGCGGCGACGACGATCCGGCTGAGGCGGCAGATCCTCCGGTGGCGAAGCCCGGAATCGGTCAGCCGCCCCATGCGGATCGCCACGTCGATCCCGTCCTCTATCAGGTTCTCGTGGTCATCGGTCAGCCGCAGGTCGAGCGACAGGTGCGGATGCCGCGCCAGGAACTCCGGCACCAGCGGCGTGATCCGGTCGAGCCCGAAGGCGATGGGCGCCGTGACGCGCAGCCGCCCGTCGATCTGCGCCTCGGCACGCTGCCACTCGGCCTCCTCCGCCTCGAGCGCGCCGATGACCCGCCGCGCCGCCTCGAGGTCCCGCGGGCCCTCGGGCGTCAGTCTCTGGCCCCGCGTCGTCCGGTG